>NZ_JAAQOK010000084.1:0-8821 GCF_011683705.1 Enterobacter sp. 725m/11
AGATGTGTATAAGAGACAGTCTTTATAATAATTCGATATGTGTTTTTCATGGGCTTCTTCATCAACAAGTATTGATGGTATGGTTATTCTAAACTCATTCCCCCCTGTTTTTTCTATTTTAGTGTGGCCGGAATAAACTGACTGCGCAATTCTTCTACCATGTTCGACCATTCCTACGCCTCTTACAATATTATGTGTTTCAGCGCTTATTTCAGAGCTTTGTAGAAACATTATAGCAGGGGCTTCAAATGAGGTTCGTGCTTCAAGGGCTAATTTAATTAATCTAGAAACGCCCAGTTTGAATATATAATAATATTCTTCCTGACTAAATGTCGCGTTGTATGCACTATGGTTTTTATAATGCATTAAATTTAGTTCGTTTACAGCTGAGCGTAATATCATACCTAGTCGATCTTCTTTTAAGAGCTGAGTAAACGGCTCTTCCTGTTCATTAAGAGACTTGAAAAATTCTTTCAATATAATATTATCTGACATTGTGAAACCTCTAAAAATATAATGTATAGTTCATTATAATTACATATACGCTTGAAATGAGTCATTGTATGTGAACTGTAAAACATATTAATACTTTCGGCTGGGGAATGCTTTATGTTATTTTCCTCCATACCTTCCCACACTACCCTGAGCTACCTTAACCCCACCTGCCAGTGCCCCATTCACCGCCACGCCAATCCTCACTCCTGCCTACTTGCGGGAAATGCGGCTAAATGCTCTGTTGAACCGGTGAGTTTTTGCTCAGATGCGCTTGGTCTTCCCGCGCCTGACATCTTAAATTCCACAAACCCTATGGCAGTTGTCTGGACGGCCAAAAAAATCGTCTATAACATAGCCAGTTAGACTACATATGGAGATGTAAGCATGAGCACCAGAAGAGAGATAAAGGATGGGGCACTCTTTGACGTTCTCGACAGAGGGATCGTCTACACCGAGGCGTTGGGCTGGCTTGATATGGGACATGCCCGTGGCAATGACGTGGCAACGCTCAAACGTCAATTCGTTGAGGGAGAGCGTAGCGGTAAGCCAACTTATTCCGTCATGTATCGGCAAGATATGGGTGTCTTAAAATTCAAATCGCGGCTCGGCGTCGGGAAGTTCTCTCACTGGGAAATTAAGCGTGGCCGGAGCACCGAAGACATTAACAGAATCATGCTTGCGATGATGATCAACACCGCATCCAGATTTGAAGGCCTGCAAAGCCTGCGGTCATTCTCCTGGTATACGGACAGCGGCTTTAGCGGTGAGGATTTGGTCTCCGACCTGTTCGGGTTCTATCGGGCAATTATTCCAGATCGGTACGGCTACCGTCTCAAACCCGTGAGCTATGAATCAGCCGTTCGCCGCTGGGATTACTACGGCGCTATCGGTTCCCATAAAAACCATGGCTTTCGCCCGATTCTCTTTCCTGATCCTGAGGATCAGTGTGTGCGGCACCAGCCTTATACGGTCAATCTTCCGCATTTTATGACGTGGCTTCGGCCGTGGGACGATTTTGCATCCGGAGTGGTGAAGGTCATTACAAACGATGGAACATCGTTCTCGTTCATGGGGGCTAAACGATGACAATCCTTATAAAAATTCTGAAGTGGTGTGCACTCTCGGTTGTCACCGTCTTTATCCTCGGATGGCTGTTTGTCTGGCTCGTGGCATCGGGTTCGGATGAAACGACGGTTTACACAGAAAATGACTTTTTCCACTACCACACGCTGACAGATAAGGACATTGAAAACGCTCCGCGTGTAACGGACGACTTTTATTTTGAGGCGCATCCCGGCGATGGTTATGCCCCTTCAAATAGCATCTTTTTTAAGGGGGCTACCGGAGCTGCACCGTTGCGCGCGTATCTCGAAACGCTGGGATACACAAAGGAAAAGCGTCGGCTGGGGGATAAGGAAATCTGGTCAAAACCCGATCAGATAAAAGGGGACATTTTCTATCTGTACTTCAATGCCACCACGGGTGAAGTTGAGCTGACCAAAGTGATGAATTATTGAGTTAACTTATTCCGTATCAATTAGCACCGCCTGATGATCATGCGGCGCTTTTTCGTAGTATCCCATTCAGCCATGTCTCATCCCTGTCAGGGCGGTTATCCTGTGTCGTCCAAAGCGAAGCTATCTCCATCCCCGGAACCGCCCTCAGCAACTCCTGCAATCCCTCTTCATCCAGGTCCGTAAACCGTCTTTCACCCTGCACCCGCTCACCGTTGCCATACTTAAAGGACACGTACCAGACGCCGCCAGGCTTAAGCGCATCCGCAAGCTTCTGCATCACCGCAGGCAACTCAGAAGAGGGGACATGCAGCAAAGAAGCACAGCACCAGATCCCATCGTAATGCGCCTTACCGTCGATCTCTGAAAATGTCATCAGCTGCACGGGTAGCCCGGTATGTTGCCTTGCCAGCTCCACCATCGCGGAAGAGGCATCAAAAGCATCCACCTGATAACCCATCTCATGAAAGGCTTTTGCATCCCGGCCAGAACCGCAGCCCGCATCCAGAACCCGGACACCGTGCGTCAGATGTTGGGTAAAGGCCGCGTAAAGCGGGGTCATATCGACATTGACCGTGCCATCGAAGAAATCCTGTGCGTGATTCTGATAGTAGTGAAGTGTCATTAAAACGTTGCCTCGCCTTCCACGTTGGGTTTCCAGGTATGGATAAGTTTTTCCAGCGCGGCCTGCCAGTTGCGCTGAAGAAAGCTTTTCCGTGCTTCAGGACGTTGCCCTGTCTGTAGAACAATCGTCTCATGTAACGGCAGTTTGCTCTGAATAAAATACTCATTGCGGGTGTGTAACCGCTGCAAGAGCCTGAGCTCGGGAATGCGTGCCGACTTGCCTTCAACGCCACGGTTACAGCACCGACAGGCCAGCACTAAGTTCCATACGCCGTTAATGTTGCTCACTTCATGGCGGGCAGCCCAGGGAATAAAGTGGTCGACGTCCGCCAGTTCTGCGTCTCCCGGTACCAGACTGATGGGTTTAAAGCAGTAAAAACACCGTCCTTTCTGGTACCCATTCAGGCTGTCGCGGCAGCTGGTGATGTCTACGCGACGCGCGTTCACCCTTGTGAACAGCAGCTGATTATCTTCATCGAACTCTACGCCTACAAGGTTACGCGATATCCCCATCGACCAGGCCTGTTCCACCAGGTTCCAGCGGGCATTGGTTTCAAAGGCGAGGTTTTTATACTGCAGGCGTTCGCCCAGTAAATAGAAGTTATCCGTTAGGCGGATCCCGTTGTTGGTTTTGCGCTCATCAAGGAAAAAACGTTTATCTATCTCACCCTGGTTCACGTAATGAAAGGCATCTATCACGTTGTTAAAGCCAAGGCGCACCGTCGCTTCAATGAGCTGGGCGTGGGTGATTTCGCCTCTGTTGAACTTCAGGCAGGTTTCCAGAAATTGGCTGCTGCGGGAGGTGATCTGTTTTGGCGCATGTTTCAGGTGCTCGCAAAGATAGCGGCTGAACGGCACAGCAAGCTGGTCGAGCGTAATCAAATCGCTGCCCGTTTTATCCACTTCATACAACGCTGACGCCAGCGCAAATTTGTAAGATGCGACGTTCCTTCCAAAGAGGATCACACCACGCCAGTAGTTCTCAAGCGTCGGATCGGCCTGATAAAATTCCATCGATGAAGTCCTGTTACGGTTGGCTGGACAGGGCGTTACTAAAGCCTGTAACAGGATCACATAACAAAATCAGGGTGATGTAAATCGTTAATCTATAGGTTTGATGAATTTTTGTGGGATCTGAGAAAAAGGGCTGGATGCGATGAATTTGTCGTTAAAGGTAATTTAGCGAAAGAATAGATTTCTGGATGAGGCAAATAGAAATGATTTTCAAACCTGCGATTTCCAGTATCACACCAACCCCTATTTCCTGAGTCCCCCTCGTATTTCCCAAATTTACCCATCGCAAAACCGCTGTATTTATATTCAGCTCTGTATAATAGGCAGCAGTAATTACGCCAGTCGGAAAAACGCCTCTTCATGGGGATGTCCTCATGTGGCTTATGAAGACACTACTAACATCAGGGAGCAGGTCACTCTGCCAGCGGTTCGGTCTAGCTCCTGAGGGCACATGGTCAACTTGATAAACCTAGCTTCCTGACACACCTCAGATGTTACCGCCTAACGGCCTTACACGTTGTCTTACCACCAACGGGCTATTGTCTGAAAATCAGAGGTCTCTCGGAAGAAAACCTTCTTATGTCCGATTGCGTAGGAGTACGATAAGCCAACAAGTCATTATAGATAAAAGGGTTATCTATGGCTCTACATGGAAAGTTCGTAATTAATGATGCGTACTATTCCCCGTTATCGTTTCCTGGTATAGGCACGTTTTTAGCTTTCTCTGGTAATGGTGCTTACCGTAATCGAGGGGCATGTGGAATGATCCCCAAAGAGGGGCCAGTACCAGCGGGTAAATACTGGATTGTTGACCGCCCTCAGGGTGGACTCAAGTCACAGCTAAACACAGTGGGAAGAGACATTTATAATCACTTCGCCAATGGTGCAACATTCAAACATTCTGAATGGTTCGCATTATGGCGTGATGATTGGGGGATCGACGATTACACATGGATTGAGAGCGTTCAGCGTGGCAATTTCCGTTTGCATCCAGGCGTACTATCAGAAGGTTGTATCACTCTCCCACATGATTCTGATTTTGCCATGTTGCGTAATGCTCTTTTGAGAAGCCAAAAAATAGATGTTCCTTGCATGAGGAAGCTACAGGCATACGGCACGATTGAGGTGATCTCCGGTGGCAAAACATGCCCTTAGTTTATTCATCAAGATAGTGCTGTTCGCTGTTGTTATGCTGATCGTTGCTGAAATGGTTCCGTATGATGGATTAGTTAATTCTATTATGGAGCTTTTCGATTTCCAAAGCGCCGACAAGTTTACCCGCTTCATTTTAGGTGAACCTGATTCAGAAGTTTGGGAATCCTTAGACGGCTACTTTAGCATCTTAATCAATACATTAATCAGCGTACCTGTCATGAGCGCTATTACCACGGCGTACCGTGGCGCGACTCACAAAGTTAGTCCAGCTGGTATCCCCAGAGAGTGGTTCAGTTCCACACTGCGACGGTTAGCTAAAATCTTCGGGTTTACCTTCCTGTTTTGGGCGTTATTTCGCTTGCTGCCTTATCGGTCTTTATTCCCAGATCAAACGTATTCAAATTTCACAATAGCGGCGATTGTGGGCTTTCAGTTGCTCTTAACGATTGTTTGCTACTGGTTCATCACGAAGAAAATCACAACTAAAAGGAGTTTGTAAAATGCCTATTCCGGCTTACATGTGGCTTAAGGACGATGGCGGCGCAGACATTAAAGGAGCTGTAGACGTTCAGGATCGTGAGGGGAGTATAGAGATTGTTGGCTTTAGTCATGGTCTGAACATTCCAGTAGACAGTGCCAACGGGAAGATTACTGGCAAGCGTTCACATTCTCCGATGATGATTGAAAAGGAGTTTGATAGCTCCAGCCCGTATCTATAAAAAGCCGTTGCCACCGGTCAAACGTTGAAAAGTGCGGAGATTCGCTGGTATCGCATTAACCATGCAGGACAAGAAGAATGCTACTTCGTCATGACCATTGAGGGTGTGAAAGTGACGGGCATTAACCCAGGGATGCCAAACGCTAAGATGACAGGAAACTCGCAGATCAACCACATGGAATCTGTTTCCCTGATGTATGACAAAATCACCTGGCGTTATGTTGATGGTAATGTCCAGTATACGGACGATTGGAACGTAAGAGCGTAACAAATAGAACGGAGGCATTGAGTGCCTCCTCTTTATTAACGCTTATCCTCTAAAAGGAGCCTGTCCGTAATGCTGTGTAACTGCCATCGTATTAAAGGTGATCGCTCAGTCGGTCACCGAACTTGATAATAAAACGACTCATTGCCAGCCCGCAGAGCGGCGAATGGTTGCTCTGAGGTCCATGCGGGCGCTCACCTTATATTCTGATAGTCATCGCTGCGTAATTTCCCTGACCCAACCCTTTTCCTGAATCCCCCTCGCAAAATTCAAATTTACCCCACGCCAAACCGCTGTATTTATATTCAGCCCTGTATAATGAGCACCAGAAATTACGCCGAACGGCAAAGGAAGTAACGAAAAGTATTTAAAGAGATATTTCGCGATATGAAGGTGCTGCAACACCCCCATACCGCTAACCACAAACAACTAATCAGGAGTTGAAAATGGCTGCGACGAATTTTAAGCCAGAGTTTACTGTTTGCAAAACAGAATCAGACGCTTTCACCAGCATGATTGAAAACCGCGAGCTGGTACGCAAAAACAGCGCCCGCCGTCTGCACGGCAACCCGCCCAACGCGGCGCCTGTTCATCCCCGCGCGGAAACGCCGCAGGACAGTGCAGCCTGCTGCGAACTGTATGCGCGCATAGACATGAAATATCTTCTTCTGGGCGGCGAGTGGTTAACCCGTGCTGGCTTTATTAACGGCATGCCGGTAAAAATCCGCGCCATGAAAGACTGCATTGTCATTACGCCCCAGCATACAAGAGAATTATGGGGATGCCTGGAAGGGATGAGCGTGGTGAATATCAATAAACAGAAAGTCGCACAGTTGCTGAAGACCTTTCCGGGAGCGCTGAATGATACCGGTGATATACCGACTGTTAAGCGTGGAACAGGGAAGGCGATGTCCGAGTAACCGTGCTTCCCACCTCATGTAATCCTTGGAGCAATAAAACGATACGGGCATGTTATCCCATGCCCGTAATCTTCAGAAATCACTCGTGCTGTACCTGCTCTTTCACAGCCTTAACCAGCACAGCGTGAAGTTCGCCGACGGTTAAATCGCGTATAACAGGTTCGGGTATGCCACGTACCCAGCGGATAAATCGACAGATGCCAAAAAAGTCTATACCTTCACCTGTAAACAGATACTCATTTTCTTCGAGAGAGAACGTTTTCATATAGCCATCTTCTTCCGTGGCAAGCTGAACGCCAAAAGCTTCTTCGCAGTCTTCCAGTAGGTCTTCGCCATCCATACCGCAAATATGCAAATCGGCCTCAATCAACGTATTGCTATCGATAGGTTTACGATGCTCACCTGAGGAGTTTCGAACAACCTCAATGACTTGAGAGAGTGTGGGTTCCATCATGATGCTCTCCTTTAAGCGGTGGAAATCATCGCCAGCGCTTCCCGGCGTCGTTCCGCTTGGTCGGACCGACAAGCACAACGTTACCCCGGACCGAGAAATTTTAAAGTCGGTTCAGGCTATCGCCATATGATTCCAGGCATCTCTGTAAACTATATTCCCGTCACAGTGTTTCCTGGTGATTGCCTCATATCTTAGCTCGATTGTCTCTGTATGCGTTCCTGTTCCAGAACCCGGGAACAGATTTGGCGTAATCCCCGTGATTTTTACATTCTCCAGGATAATGTTGAAATATTCTCTCTCGATTCCTGCATCATCAATTTGATACATTTTGATCGTAGCCGATTTTAGCGTTTGGTTTTCACACAGTGCCCTGATAAGAACCGGAGTTGTTTTATCAAACTCTTTCTGAACAGCAATCGGTGTATGTACACGGGTACCTGTTAGTCGGCCTGTATGTCCACTCACAGGAATGGTGAGGTGATGAGCGACTGCCTTTAATTCAATAGCACCTAACCGACCGGACACCATGGAACCTCCTACGACGGGTGAGCCATTAGCATCGGTTAACCAAAGATATGCTGGATTTGACATGATTATTCCTCATCTATATTTACAAAAGAAGGTAGGTGCAACATCGCCACGACCCATATGAATAAGCCAATAATTTTCAGCGGCCATGGTTCAAGGACAGCTATACAAGCAAATGCACCGATGATCATTAAGGGACCTGATAACACATCCAGGATCCCGCCCAAAATACGTATCTTTCTTGGTAGTAATTTATTCATTACTAGTGAAAGAATGTAAGCGCTTAGGGTAATGATGCAAAAGGCGATTATTTTATCATTCCAGGATTCGAATTCTATCCAGCAAAGGATATAGGCTAAAACTAAATATGCGCAAAGAAGCAGATTTATAATTGGGATGATAAACTTAATCATACGCGCCTACCGTAGTGTGTGTTGTTAGTTTTTCATTAACTTTCTTCATGATCTGATTAAATACAGGCATACCTTCTGAATAACCTGCATGGATAGCATCTACGAAAGGCTGGACGGCATCAGCGAACAGAAAATAAAGTAGATCGTAGTCTCTTGGTCTCAGAAGTTGATATGTCTCAGGGGCTTCGGCTTTGAGTCTGTCAGATGTTCTGATTGAGCGTTCAGCCATTCCCCCAAACAAAAGGAGTGTGCTCAGTGCCGTGATTGGTTTTTTTTTCCCTTTGAAAACAACAAATGTGAAGGACGTTCTTTCAATAACATGTTTTGCGATAGTAGATGCAATAATATTGGTTGATATTCTACCTGCAATTGAAGTCGTTACAGATCGGTATATTTTATCCTGCTCATCCTCGGTTAAATATCTATTGAATACTTTAAAAATACATTTAACTGCGTTGACAATGTTCTCGTAATTCAAAATGTCGTTTTTTATGGCAGTCATCATTCTTATACGTTGAGTTTCACGGGCATACCTCGTATCCCTGTCAAAGATACCATAAACCATATATCCATAATCTAGCGGTACAAATAGCCCTCCATTTATAAGCCCAGTAACTGTATCAGGAGAAACGATAATATTGCATAATCTCCGGGCTATATCTTCTACATCGGCCATAATAATCCCTGTCTCTTATACACATCTGACGCTGCCGACGACGGA
>NZ_JAAQOK010000085.1:0-8542 GCF_011683705.1 Enterobacter sp. 725m/11
AGATGTGTATAAGAGACAGGTGTATACCTTAAATGTAACGTTACTGATTACAAAATTTTACAGGAGCGAAACATGCAGCAGAAAGGTTACGTCGCAGATTCCGCAGCAGCGATCGCACAGTACTTCGAAAAAGCCACGCTTCCCACCCAACAGGAAACGCTGGGTCAGGTCGTTGTTGAGATCCTTAGCGACGGGCGAAATCTCAATCGCAAATCGCTCTGTACCAAACTGTTAAGTCGCCTTGAAAGGGCCGAGGGCCCCGAAGAGGAACAGCATTACCATATGCTGCTTGGTTTGCTCTTCGAACGATAACGTGATGAACCGCAGTGACGCAGACAAACTGACCGATCAGCTGATTGGCGAAGCCGTTCTTTCTCTTTTGAGAGAGCGTGGCCCTGTTACAACTGAAGCTCTGGTTCAACGTCTGCGGCAGATGAAAACTCATGAAAAGAATCCCCGGCGGCGGGAGACACTGGCGAAGGCGATTGCCGATATCGGATCAAAAAGCCTCGGATTAAAACGTCGCAGAACCGCGCAAGGACGAATGAGCAGAGAGGGACCTCTCAATGATAACAGAGGCAATGTAGTGTCGTTGTTTGGAAAGGGAAAGCCGTCCGATCCCAAAAAAATACATTGACTGCATTTTAACAGCTACGGTGAGAACAAATGAGACAAAATATTCAGCTTCAACCCGAATACCACTCTGCTTTTTTAGACAGTGCGCTGGCGGAATATTTCCGTCACGCAGGCGATCGTTTTGCTGAAGAGTCCGCTATTTTTTCTACTGCAGTACGCTGTGTTCTGGCCTCTGAAGGTCATATTTCCAATAAAGCGATCATCCTGTGGCTCATTCAGACGCTGGAAGCGACCAGAGACGTTGTGCAGGCGGATGTTATTCGTAAGACGCTTGAGGTCGTTGTGGGCTACACCATGGATGACGTTTAAACGCCCTGCCATTCAGCGATCGTGTCATCGTCAGAATTGTCGAACATGCTGACGATGACACCCCCCTCTCTTCATAACCCCCTGTAAAGAAACGTTATAAAGATGGCATGGTTTCTGCTTACTCCCTGTTACGGGACTGGGCTTACCAGTCATTTTGCTTCATTTCTTAACAGGTCTGTTATTGATGAAAAAAATCGCCAGCGTCTGCCCTTACTGTGGTGCAGGCTGCAAACTAAACCTTGTCGTTGAGAATAACCGTATCATCCGTGCCGAAGCGGCAGAGGGGGCCACAAACCAGGGGACGCTATGCCTGAAAGGATTTTACGGATGGGATTTCCTTAACGATACCCGCCTGCTCACCCCACGCCTGACCCAGCCAATGATCCGCTACCGCAAGGGAGAGACATTCACTCCCGTGACCTGGGAAGAGGCTATCCGCTACACCGCCCGGAAGCTCAGCAGCATTAAAGCCCAGTTCGGCCCGCGTTCGATTATGACCACCGGGTCGTCGCGCGGTACCGGGAATGAAACCAACTACGTGATGCAAAAATTTGCCCGCGCGGTGCTGCACACCAACAACGTCGATTGCTGCGCGCGCGTTTGTCACGGTCCTTCCGTCGCCGGACTTCAGGAGACCCTCGGCAACGGTGCAATGAGCAACTCTATCAACGATATTGAACACTCCAAATGCCTGCTGGTATTTGGCTATAACTGCGCAGACTCCCACCCTATCGTCGCCCGGCGCGTGCTAAAAGCCCGTGAAAACGGCGCGAAAATCATTGTCTGCGACCCGCGCCGCATCGAAACGGCGCGCATTGCCGATCAGCATCTGCAATTGAAGAACGGTAGCAACATGGCGCTGGTGAACGCCTTTGGCTATGTGCTTCTGGAAGAGGAGCTGTACGACAAGAACTACGTCGCGCGGTTTACCGAAGGACTTGAGGCCTATCGGCAGACGGTGAAAGAGTATGCTCCAGAGCGCGTAGAACACCTCACCGGCATCGCCGCCCGCGACGTTCGTCAGGCAATGCGCACCTTCGCGGCGGCCCCTTCCGCCACCGTAATGTGGGGAATGGGCGTGACCCAGTTTGGCCAGGCCGTCGATGTCGTCAAAGGGCTTTCCAGCCTGGCACTGCTGACCGGCAACCTCGGCCGCCCTGCCGTCGGTGTCGGTCCCGTGCGCGGGCAAAACAATGTTCAGGGCGCCTGCGATATGGGCGTTCTGCCGAATATGTTCCCCGGCTATCAGGATGTGACCGATCCGGCTGTCCGGCAGAAGTTCGCCGATGCCTGGGGGATTGACGTCAATAACATGGACGATCGCGTCGGAACGCGCATTACCGAAGTGCCTCACCTTGCGCTGGAAGGCAAGGTCAAAGCCTATTACATCATGGGGGAAGATCCGCTGCAGACGGAAGCCGATCTCGGCCTGGTCCGCAGCGGTTTCGAGGCGCTTGACTTCGTGGTGGTTCAGGACATATTTATGACCAAAACGGCGGAAGTGGCGAACGTTCTGCTCCCTGCCACCTCATGGGGCGAACACGGCGGCGTTTTTACCTGCGCCGACCGGGGTTTCCAGCGTTTTGGCCAGGCTATTGAGGCCAAAGGCAACGTGAAGCGCGACTGGGAGATCATCAGCCTGCTCGCCACCGAGATGGGCTATCCGATGCATTACGACGATAACCAGCAGATCTGGGATGAAATGCGCGAGCTGTGCCCGCTCTTCTACGGCGTGACGTATGAAAAAATGGGCGAGATGGGCCACGTGCAGTGGCCGTGCCCGACGCTCGATCACCCCGGCACGCCGTACCTCTACAAAGATAATCAGTTCGATACCCCGAGCGGTAAAGGGCAGCTCTTTGCCGCACCGTGGCGCGCGCCGGCAGAAACTCCGGATGCGGATTTCCCGCTGGTGCTGTGTACGGTCCGCGAGGTGGGTCACTACTCCTGCCGCTCGATGACGGGTAACTGCGCCGCGCTGCAAAGCCTCGCCGATGAGCCGGGACGGGTGCAGGTGAATCCTGCCGATGCGGACAGACTAGGTATTAGCGACGGTCAACTGGTCTGGGTACGTTCGCGCCGGGGTAAAGTGATCACCCGCGCCAGCATTAGCGAGCGCATCAACGCCGGGGCGGTCTATATGACCTATCAGTGGTGGATCGGGGCCTGCAATGAGCTGACGCAGGATAATCTCGACCCCGTATCGAAAACCCCGGAAACGAAGTACTGCGCGGTGCAGCTGGAGGCGATTGAGGATCAGCGCTGGGCGGAGGAATTTGCTGCGTCGTCTTACCAGACGATGAAAGCGCGATTGATCAATGCCGTGAACGTCTGATGCTCCTGCCGGGTGGCGTCAGCACCACCCGGCAACAGCGCCACGCTTTAGCGTTATTGCTGGTTATAAGCTGTTAGTCAGATAGTCACGCAACCGGTTCGGACAGGCATTTTTCTCTACCATCCGGTGAATCAAGGCCATAAGTTCAAAATCGCTGCGCAGATCGAATTTCTGCATCAGCAGATATTTATGCGTAAAAATGGTTTTATCACTGGTGTTTAGTTTATTCGCAATCTGCCCTACCGATAACCCGCGGTAAAAATTGACCATAACGCGAATCTGCTGCGGCGATAATATTTTGTGCTGGCATTCGTAGCAGCTTTTATTCTTCCAGCGATAGCCCGGTAATTGCGTGCGATACCATGCGATAAAGAGCGCCTCACCGATCCGATCGAGCGAGGCCCGGCGAGAGATAAAAATCATATCCTGAAAACAGGAGGGAAATGCCGAGAAACGCTGCTCATCATCAACCAGGCCGATCACAATCCCTTTTTTCCGCGCCTGTAGCTCGGGATAACAGGTCAACGTTTCCCCCTGGCATAAAGAGAGAAAAATGATATCCGCAACGCTGACATTTTCCGGCGTAAGTTCAACCTCAAAATGAAGCTGGTGTCTGAAATTATGAAAGAAGAACTCCCCCAGAAAACGCTTTAGGCCATCTCGAAAAAATGAATCTGTCTCTTTTATCAGAATATTCAACATTACCGTTACCGACATCTGTCAATCATTAAGAAATATCAACCCATGTACTGATTAGTTGTACTGCATCGTCATGACGACGACGGCACTGATGCTCCCCGGCGTTGCGCCGCCTGTGGAAGATCTGACCGATGCCAGCATGGCCATCGTTGCGGTTCTGTCTGCTGCAATAGTTTGTGTAATACTTGTTCCGGTTCCCTTCATTGCACCCGTTGCGGCCTCACTCATCGCAATCGCGACGTTCGTGGCCGAACCGCTGTTCATATAGTAATCCGCCCCGGCGACCGGATCGGGGTTTCCGGTAAAGGAGACCGTCACGCTGCGCGTCCCTGTCGGACACTGGGTAAACAGCAGGTTAAACGGCACAGGATCGGACGATGACCCCGGCGTAGCCATATTGGATGCCTGGATATTGCCAAGGTTGATATCCAGACTGTTATTTCCCCCATTAAAGATACAGGGAGAGGCCACAATATTTCCGGTAACGCTGACGCTAACGCTGTCCGTCGCAAAGGTATTGCAGCTTACTAATATGGCGGCAAGCGCTGCCGTGCGCAGAATATTCATCATTTATCCTTTACTGATACGTCAAATTTAAGGTTGCAGACGCATTGGCAGTACCGGGTTCAACCGTCGTTTGGGTCTGGTAATAACGCGCTGTTAATGGAAATGCCTGCTGCCCACCCGCGGCGGCATTTAACGGCAGACGGGTATTTAACGAGAGAGGCGTACCGTTATAGAGCAGCTGAACGCCAACCCCTTTCGCCGTGCCGGTATTACCCTGCCCCGTCAGCGCGAGCACGCTCGTTGTTGCTACGTCCGGGTTCTGAATGCCACTGAGCGAAACGTTGACGTTTGCCCCCGGGTCGCAGTTCAGACCCAGGTTTTGCGTATTCTGAGCGCCCGTCGGCGTGGTTCCGACCGTTGAGCCAAACGTCGCGGCAGAAATATCGCCGATGGGAAACGTCAGCTGCGGCGTCGTTATGCTGCAGGCCAGCACGTTGATGGTCCCGTCCAGAAGCTTCGTCGTAAGGCCATCGCGATACACACCATCGCTCCCCTGCAGCATAACGACACCCAGTACGCCGGGCGTCAGCGAGCCAGAGGCAACGGGTCCGGTAACGACAAGTTCTATTTTACCGCCCCACCATTCGACATAACTTGTCTGCGCGTTATAAGAAAAGGTATAGGTCGGGTTTTCAAAATAATTACCTGATGAAAAGCGCACGCCAATACCGCTTACATTGGTGTTATAAACGTGATTACCGTAAGTACTCGGCGTTGCATTAAGGTACCGCATGCTAAACCCGAGCATTAACGGATTAGTACAGCCGCTTAAATAAGACCCGGTGACCGACGCATTTTTTGAAAATAATACCGTGCCAACCGCGACATCACGCTGCACCGTAATTGTGCCGATGGACAAAGTGGATTCCTGTGGCGTAATCGTTGTGCAGGTTCCTGCATGAGCACTATTCCAGGCAGCGGTGATACACAGCAGGAACAGGATGTTAAGTATGCGCATTTTAAAAACCCTAAATACAAGTGACGTTAATTTCAGTAATTCCGCCTGCCGAAGATTGCGGCGAAAGCCGGAACGGCGCGCGGCACTGCCGATCGCTTTCCACTCCCCACGTAACGAATACTGTCCCCTGCGAATCCAGGCCAGTGAGATAGACTTGCCCTTTGTCGCCAACAATAGAGCTGCTGTTGTCGCTGCCTTTCAGGCTCACGATTGCACCAAAAGGAACAAAATGGCCGTTATGCATTAACGTGAATAATGCCCGCCTTCCCACTTTCGCCTTATAGTCGGCCAGGACAATTGCACCGCGCGTCGGCGTCACCGTGCGGGTATTAATATCCAGTTCAACGTCATCCGGCATACTTTCCGGGGCAAGCGTGATGTCATTTTTACGGTACGCGGAAAGGTTACTGACCACCGTATATCCCCGGAAATCTGTTTTTGCCCCCGGCTGATTACGGATATCTACGTCATGCACGCCCGGTGCGCTAATCAGAACATTGGTCTCCCCCAGAGGCTGAGAAAGCGAAATCCCCTCTCTGTGAGCAAGAATGCCCCCCTGCAAACCATAGTTAAGACGCTCGCTGTTTTTGTCGTAGCTATAGCCCGCCGTCACTTCGCCGTACGTGCCCCTGTAATCCCCGTTCATGTTGCCCGTATAGCCAACGCCGTCCGACCCATACCCTTGCTGCACGTTCCAGTTCAGCCCATGGTTTTCCAGCGCCACGCCGTTCAGACCAATGTTCTGCGTGGTGCCGTTATTCTTGCTGGCGCTCACGCTATAGTTAGCCCAGGTCTGCGGCAGGAATTTTTCAAGCGGAATGCTGACGTTAAAGGCCAGCAGCTGATCGTTGTCGTAGCGTT
Source organism: Enterobacter sp. 725m/11 (assembly GCF_011683705.1). NCBI lineage: Bacteria > Pseudomonadati > Pseudomonadota > Gammaproteobacteria > Enterobacterales > Enterobacteriaceae > Enterobacter > Enterobacter sp. 725m/11. The sequence goes on from NZ_JAAQOK010000085.1 coordinate 6,366, forward strand.
TATTGCCGTCATATGAACCCGCGCTGCCGTTTTTACTGTAAGTCCAGGTGAGTCCGTAGCTAATGTTGTGCCAGTAGTTGTTGTAACCCAGGCTGTAAGACGCCATCCTTTTGCCCGAATTCCAGTAATCTTCACGGACCGCGCTCAGCGTCAGCGAGCCAAGATTGCTGCCCAACGTCTGGCTCATCGTGAGCTCGGCACGGTTACGACGACGGTCCTGGAGCGCAGAGCTGTCTCCCCAGGAATCAAGGATCTCCTGCATGCCGTAGTAACCGCTGGTCGAATAGCGGTAGCCCGCAATCGAAAATTGGGTCCCTGTCCCGATAAAGTTCTTGCTGTAACGCGCACGCCAGGACTGCCCGTTGGATTTTTCTTCCCCCTGCGGGGTTGACCAGGCCTGGGTCATGTCCGCCGAAATCGCGCCGAAATCCCCCATGTTTTTCCCGATCCCGGTGGCGATCGACTGATATTTGCTCGACTCCTGCAGCCCGCCATAGAGCGTGAGGCCATATGGCAGACCATAAATCCCCGTGATTTGGCCAAACGGGGTCTTATCCACGCTGCTGCTGTAAGAACGATACTGCCCTCCGGTCACCGCATACTTAAGGCGCCCTTCGCGCTGCAAAACCGGTAATGAGGCATAAGGCAGGGTGAAATGCTGCTCGCTGCCGTCAGCTTCCTTAATGGTGACGTCCAGATCGCCTGCCCCGCCGGTGGGATACATATCGGTAATTTCAAAGGCGCCGGGCGCGACATAGGTCTGGTAAATCTGATAGCCATTCTGGCGAACAATGACCTGAGCATTCGTACGCGCAATCCCACGCACGACAGGCGCGTAGCCTTTGAGCGAATCCGGGAGCATGTCATCATCGGAAGCCAGCTGTCCGCCGCGAAACGGTATACTGTCGAACACGTCGGCGGGCGCGGAGCTATCGCCCAGCGTGAGCTCCGCCTTGAGCGGAATAATCGCCCGCTGTGCATAGGTGTAGACGGTATCCCATTTGTCCTGACCGTTCTCATCACGCGACCAGGTGGTGTAGTTGCGCAGTCGCCATGGCCCAACGTTGAGGCCTGGACGTAAGTTGGCATACTGACTGCTGCTGTTTTTACTCTCGCTCTGTTTCGCCCAGCTGTTGGCTCCGCTCAGGCTGTAGTTGAGCATCGCAGCGGCGATCCCCTCGTCCCACTGTTCTGGCGGGACATACCCTCTCGCAGGCAGGTCGATCGCGGCCTGGGGAATGCTGATAACAAGCCGCTGTGCACCAAACTGAAAATCCGTAGTGGCGTGAGGAATTGCCTGGAGGTTGACGCAGGAGGTGCTTTCAACCGCCAGGTTGGGGAACAGCGCCGTTTTAACGCCCCATTTTTTTAGCTGATCCATGCTCAGGCAGGGCTGCAGGCTATCGTTTTCCTGCCCATCTTTCCCGGCAACAAAATCAATATCGCTGGTCTCAATAAGCTGATCGTCGAGGATGATGTCAACATGGTATTTCCCTGGTGCCTGCGAACCTGATTCAAATGCAGATAAATCGGCTTTAGCCATTCCCGGATTATCCAGTTCCACCAGTTCGGCGTTAAAGGAATCACGGGCGTTAACCACGGGGACTGCATTCGCCAGCGCGAAGGCAATACACATTGCCAGACGCGCGGGCTGCATTTTTATATTGATTGTTGCCATCATCATAAACCTGACTCGATATTGCGGATGCCACTTTTCTCAGGAACTAAAAGCTGGCCTGATGTATTATTCCCGGGCTGCCATAATCGTTAATCACTTTAAATACGATCTGATTGCCATTAACGCCTGGCGGTAAGCGAAATGCTGCCACTGCGCCAGGTGCAACCCAGGAAACATCCTCCAGCTTTTTACCGCCGACGCTTATTTCATTAAAGTTGATCACATACGGTGTAGGATTTGTGACCTGAAGGTTGTTTCCGCTCCGGGACCAGGTTAATTTATTAGCCTGTTCTTCCGGTGTTGACGCCTTCAGGCTTGTCGGGCGATAAATAAGCTTAATACGTGTTTTAACGGCAATTTGTAACGAGTTTGCCTGTTTGCTCGCGGAAGGTATCGCTTTAATATTTAACCAGAAGAGGCTTTCTTTATCCTGCGGCAATGAGCCGGAAAGTAAAATCCGTTCAATATTTTGCTGGCCGCCGTTCAGTCTGTACAAAGG
>NZ_JAAQOK010000086.1:0-8088 GCF_011683705.1 Enterobacter sp. 725m/11
TTTCGTCTTGCGACGTTAAGAATCCATGTCACTTTGAGTGCCCACACAGATTGTCTGATAAATTGTTAAAGAGCAGTTGCAACGCGGCTTTCAGCTCACCGTTGCGAGGTCCCGTATATTACGTTTTCCTCATTCAGAGTCAAGCGATTATTTTCACTTTTCTCTGTTGGCGTTCATCTCTGAACCCCGCTAACCCGGCGGCCTGTAAGCCGTTGTTCCGTGTCAGTGGAGGCGCATTATAGGGAGTTCTCAGACGTTGACAACCCCTCTTTTAAAAAAAACTTTCAACCGTCTCTTTTTTGCTCAAAACCGTGCTACAGCGCCAGTTTTTCGAGCGTTTCAAAGCCATAACGGCGTAAAACGGGTAAAAGTTGCTCAGTCTCTTTCGTGATAGCCATGCAAAACGCGATATTTGCATCGGTAGATTTCGCATCTGGCGCTTCATGCTCCAGCAGCCAGGCCGTACGACGGGCGATCGCCGCACCAGAATCCACCAGCCGCGTCCCCTCCGGAAGCACTTCTAATAGCTCTTCCTGCAAGAGAGGGAAGTGGGTGCAGCCTAGCACAACCGTATCCGGTGGTTCGGGCATCCGCAGCCACGGACGAAGAATACGACGCAGCTCTTCGAGCGATACCGTCTCGCCGTGCAGTTTCGCTTCCGCCATCTCCACCAGCTCTGCGGAGCCAAGCATTGCAATCTGGCATTGGTTAGCAAAACGGTCGATCAGCTCGCGGGTATAAGGACGCTTCACCGTGCCACGCGTGGCCAGCAAGCCCACGATACCGTTCGCCGTCAGGCGCGCGGCAGGCTTTATGGCAGGAACAACGCCCACAACCGGGAACTGGAATTTTTCACGCAGGGCGGGAAGAGAAACGGTGCTCGCCGTATTACAGGCAATGACCGCCAGCGCAAGGGGATAGCGCTTTTGTACCGCGGTGACGATTTCAACCACGCGCTCAACGATAAAGTCCTCACTCTTCTCCCCATAAGGAAAAGCGACGTTATCGAAGGCGTAGATGTAATGGAGATCCGGCAGGAGATGCCGAATCTCATCGTAGACCGAAAGCCCACCGACGCCGGAATCAAACACCAGCACGGTAGGGCGCGGATTAGAAGGTGTAGCTGCCAGACAAGGTGTATTCCCGTCCTGCAGTTTGGTAGCCATAAACTGTCTCGTAATCTTTATCGAACAGGTTGGCTATTTTACCACGAACTGTGAGGTGAGAGGTGACCGGATATGAAACTGCGACATCCCACAGGCTCACACCGCCCATTTTCACTTTTTCTGACGGATAAGAACCAAAATCAGTGTCGTAACGCGTGCCGAGATAGTGATACGTCAGGCTCCAGTCGAAATCATAGATCTGCGTATCGAGCTGATATTTCACCTGCTGCTTAGCACGACGGTCCAGAAGTTCGTTGGTCGCCGCATTGCGGGCATCCACATAGTCGTAGCCAACGGTATGCGTCAACGGACCTGTATCAAACGACGCCGTCGCTTCCACACCCTTAATGCGTGCTTTACCGACGTTGTAATATTCCTGAAGGTTATTATTGAAGTCGATGAGATTATCAACGTCATTACGATAGCCGGACACGCGCCAGCTCACGCCTGCCGTCAGGCCTTCAAACGCCCCTTCCCACTGCTTGCTCTCTTCAGGATCAAGATGGTCATTGCCATAGAAGCCATAGAGTTGACCCAGATTCGGGGCCTTATAGGCCGTACCATAAGAAGCAATGAAGCGGTAGCCGTCCACGAACTCCCACGCTGCACTGCTTTGCCAGGTACCATGGCGACCAAACTGAGAGTTGTCATCGCTGCGAACCGCCCCTTCCAGAGTGAAATCGCCCAGCTGCTGCAGCCCGGTCAGGTAGACGCCGGTGTTACGCAGGTTGTAGCCGTTGGTCACGTAGTTTGTACCCGGCTCGGTGCTCTGCTTCTGCCAGTCAACGCCCGCACCAATGTTCCCGTGCCCCACATCAACGGAGTTGAGCCACTGAACGTTGTACTGTTTGATTTCATCCAGCGTGGCCGTCGAATCGTAACGGCCCAAATTAGGGTCGTAGTTATAGTCTTTGCTGTGGCTATAGCTGGTGAGCAGCTGTGAATGGAATATATCCTCGTTAAAGCGTAATCCTGCGTCCCAGGTCTGGCTATAGAGCTGGCGGGTATCGACCAGAACGTCAGGGGTAAATGAGCTGTAGTAACCGTCATAGGCCGTACGGTTGCTGTAGCCAAAGCCGCGAACAAATCCGCTCCACTGGTCTGAAAATGCGTGATCCAGTGCGCCGTAGAGCGTTTTATTCATAAATCCGTCGCGATCGGTCTGGGCAAGGCCACCATTGTTGCCGTCCGCAACCACATCGAAACCTTTGGTATAGGTGTAATCCCCCGCCAGCGTGACGCGCGTGCTGTCGCCCAGCGTTTGCTGGGTACTGCCGCCATAATTCTGGTAACCGTGCGACCCTACGCCGGCATTCAGCGTCGTATCGTCCTTCGCGCGAGTGGTAATAATGTTGACTACACCGCCAATCGCATCCGAGCCGTAGACCGCCGAACGCGGTCCACGAACATATTCGATTCGCTGCACCAGGGAGATCGGGAACTGGCTGAGATCGGACGACCCCGTGACGCCCGCCTGGTTAAGGCGAATGCCGTCAACGAGAATCAGGACGTGGCTGGAGTTGGTGCCACGGATAAAGAGAGAAGAGAGTTGCCCCATCCCGCCATTTTGCGCCGTGTCCACGCCGGGCAAGCGACGCATAACGTCCAGCACCGAGGTTGACTGCCAGCGGTCAATATCGGCACGCGTAACCACCGACGTTGCTGCCAGAATAGTTTTTTCAGGTTGTTCAAAACGATTTGCCGTCACCACCAACGAGTCAGCGCTATCCTGCGCCCAGCCCGAAAATGCCGTGACGGACAGCGCCGTCAACAGCGATACTTTTTTAATCATTGTTAAAGCATCCACAATATAAGAAGGATGCCGCAGGCCTCATCTATAGCACGCGATGATGAAACCAAATGCGACGTGATCCCGGCAGGTCTTCGGGCTAGGTGGCGTTATACGGATGAAGACTTCCCATTTTCACAGTGTCTACAGCTCTCATCCCGCCAGTCTTTACCGCTGCGCGTCAGCTCCAGATTTTCACTGGATTCCCTTTTCACTCTCAGGAGACCGGAAACAGAATGCTACAATTAGACACGTATAGATGTCCAGACAGCTATTGGCCATTAAATCTGGACATCCCCTGAACAATCCCTACAATCCCCGCGTAATTCTTTATCACTCAGGACGCATCATGACCCCAGAACACCTCCCGACAGAACAGTACGACGCGCAGCTGGCCGAGAAAGTTGTCCGCCTGCAAAGTATGATGACGCCTTTCAACGCGCCCGTTCCCGAGGTGTTCCGCTCCCCTGTCAGCCACTACCGCATGCGCGCCGAGTTCCGCATCTGGCATGACGGCGACGACCTGTACCACATCATTTTCGATCAGCAGACCAAATCACGCATTCGCGTGGACAGCTTCCCGGCAGCGAGCGAGCTTATCAACCAGCTGATGACGCTGATCATTGAAGGCGTGCGCAACAATCCGGTGCTGCGCCACAAGCTGTTCCAGATTGACTATCTGACCACGCAAAGCAATCAGGCGATTGTCTCTCTGCTGTACCACAAAGCGCTGACCGACGAATGGCGCGAGCAGGCCGAAGCCCTGCGCGATGCGCTGCGTGCGCAGAACATCAACGTGCACCTGATTGGCCGCGCGACCAAAACCAAAATCATGCTGGATCAGGATTACGTCGACGAGCGTCTGCCGGTGGCGGGTAAAGAGATGGTTTACCGTCAGGTGGAGAACAGCTTCACCCAGCCGAATGCCGCGATGAACGTGCAGATGCTGGAGTGGGCGCTGAAGGCGACGGAAGGATCTAAGGGCGATCTGCTTGAGCTGTACTGCGGTAACGGCAACTTCTCGCTGGCGCTGGCGCGTAACTTCGAACGCGTGCTGGCAACGGAAATCGCCAAGCCGTCGGTAGCGGCCGCGCAGTACAACATCGCCGCTAACCATATCGATAACGTGCAGATCATTCGCATGGCGGCAGAAGAGTTCACCCAGGCCATGAACGGTGTACGCCAGTTTAACCGCCTGGAAGGGATCGATTTGAAGAGCTATCAGTGTGAGACGATTTTTGTCGACCCGCCGCGTAGCGGCCTGGACAGCGAAACCGAGAAGATGGTGCAGGCGTACCCGCGTATTTTGTACATCTCCTGTAACCCGGAGACGCTGTGCAAGAATCTGGGAACATTAAGCCAGACGCACAAGGTTGAACGTCTGGCGCTGTTCGATCAGTTCCCGTATACGCACCATATGGAGTGCGGTGTACTGCTCACGGCGAAGTAACTAGCCGGCGTTTTTGGCAGGTGGCGCTTCGCTTACCTGCCCTACTCAGACCCCATTACTCTGGCAGTTGGCTCTTGCGGCTACGCATGCGCGAGCCAATCCAGAACACCAGCGCCACGGACAGTACCGCAGGGAAGAAGTTAGAGCCGATATCCGGATACTCCGCGCGCACCACGGTGCTATACAGCAATACGCCCAGAATAAAACAGGCAGCGGCCAGCCCCGGTAACCCAACCGGCATCGTACGGTTCAGGTAACGCTGATGCAGGCAGTAGACCGTCAGCACCAGCGCAATAAGCGGGAAAATCGAAAATGGCACGATGGAGCTAAAAATAGCGGCAAACGTGCCATTAATGGATAAGCCAGCGATCAATGCCAGCAACAGCGTCCCTTTATCCTGACCTGACTGTTTCATTACTCACCTTCACTCTTCGGTTTGATGTGCCAGTTTCTCTTGTTCACGGCGATACCAGTAGTACGCGCCTTTGGAGATCATCCTGAGCTGCAATACCAGTCGCTCTTCAAGCTGCTTGCGTTGTTCAATGCTGACGTCCAGCGCTTCGGCACCCGCGCTGAACACAATCGTCACCATCGCCTCGGCCTGTGCTTCAGTAAAGGCACGCGGCATATGGTTTTCGAGTTCAAGATAGTCGGCAAGTTCCGCGATGAAGTGCTGAATTTCCCGCGCGACGGCGGCACGAAACGCTGCCGATGTGCCCGAACGCTCGCGCAAAAGCAGACGAAACGCGTTGGGGTTATTGCCGATAAATTCCATAAACGTCGACACGGAGGTGCGGATCACGCTGCCGCCTTTGGCGATACGCTGACGCGCCTGGCGCATCAGCTGGCGCAGCATCAAACCGCTCTCGTCGACCATGGTCAGGCCCAGTTCATCCACATCACGGAAGTGACGATAGAAGGACGTTGGCGCAATCCCGGCCTCGCGTGCGACTTCGCGCAGGCTCAAACTGGCAAAACTCCGCTCAGCACTCAGTTGACTGAATGCGGCTTCCACCAGCGAACGCCGGGTTTTCTCTTTTTGTTGTGCTCTTACGCCCATCACGATAGTTGAATCCTTCCAAAGGCCTGATGGCACTATACCAGAGAATAAAATTAATCTGTTTGCTCAGCTTTGTGAATGATTGTTTACGTGCGGTTTGTGCTCCACTGCCGGAAAAAAGCACAACGATAATTGGGTTACCCTGGCAATGATGTTATGATTCTGTTGCTTTTATGTATAAGAACAGGTAAGCCTTGCCATGCCACATTCCTACGATTACGACGCAATAGTTATTGGTTCCGGCCCCGGCGGCGAAGGTGCTGCTATGGGTCTGGTGAAACAGGGAGCCAGAGTAGCGGTCATCGAGCGCTACCATAATGTCGGCGGCGGTTGCACCCACTGGGGCACCATCCCTTCGAAAGCCCTCCGCCACGCCGTTAGCCGCATTATCGAATTTAACCAGAACCCTCTTTACAGCGACCACTCCCGACTTCTTCGTTCCTCCTTTGCCGACATCCTGAATCACGCGGATACCGTCATTAACCAGCAGACGCGCATGCGTCAGGGCTTTTATGAGCGTAACCATTGTGAAATCCTGCAGGGCAACGCGCATTTTGTGGATGAACACACCCTGGCACTCGAATGCCACGACGGTTCGATTGAGACGATCACCGCTGAAAAATTTGTGATTGCCTGCGGTTCACGCCCTTACCATCCGGCCGACGTCGACTTCTCACACCCACGCGTCTACGACAGCGACTCCATTCTGAGCCTGCACCATGAACCCCGCCACGTCATTATCTATGGCGCAGGGGTCATCGGCTGCGAATACGCGTCGATCTTCCGCGGAATGGATGTCAAAGTTGACCTGATTAACACCCGCGATCGCCTGCTGGCGTTCCTCGATCAGGAGATGTCAGACTCCCTCTCCTATCACTTCTGGAACAGCGGCGTGGTGATCCGTCACAACGAAGAGTACGAGAAAATAGAAGGCTGCGATGACGGTGTGATCATGCACCTGAAGTCCGGTAAGAAGCTGAAAGCCGACTGCCTTCTGTACGCCAACGGCCGTACCGGCAATACCGATTCACTGCGGCTGGAAAATATCGGGCTTGAAACAGACAGCCGCGGTCAGTTGAAGGTCAACAGCATGTATCAGACCGCGCTGCCGCACGTATACGCGGTGGGCGACGTAATTGGCTACCCGAGCCTGGCATCCGCCGCTTACGATCAGGGCCGCATTGCCGCTCAGGCGCTGGTGAAGGGTGAAGCAACGGCGCATCTGATCGAGGATATTCCGACGGGGATCTACACCATTCCGGAAATCAGTTCCGTGGGGAAAACCGAACAGCAGCTGACGTCAATGAAGGTGCCTTACGAGGTAGGTCGTGCCCAGTTTAAACATCTGGCGCGGGCGCAGATCGTGGGGATGAGCGTAGGTACGCTGAAAATTCTGTTCCATCGCGAGACGAAAGAGATCCTCGGGATTCACTGCTTTGGTGAACGCGCGGCGGAAATCATTCATATCGGTCAGGCAATAATGGAGCAGAAAGGCGGTGGTAACACCATTGAGTACTTCGTTAACACCACCTTTAACTACCCGACCATGGCAGAAGCCTATCGGGTAGCCGCGCTGAACGGCTTAAACCGCCTGTTTTAACGCGCTGTCGAAATGGCCATCCATCGCACCGCGGATGGCCTCTGCCAGCTGCTCATAGCGGCTGCGCAGCGGTGACCCCGGACGATACACCAGGCCAATGGTGCGACGCGGCTCCGGCTTAATGCACGGCAGGTACACCACGCCATCACGCTTACGCTCGCGCGGCACGGCCAGCGCAGGCAGCAACGTAATACCGCTTCCCGCCGCCACCATATTACGCAGCGTTTCCAGACTGGTTGCGCGGAAGTGGGTATCTTCGTCAGCGCCCGCTTCGAAGCAGAAGCCCATCGCCTGATCGCGCAGGCAGTGACCGTCTTCCAGCATCAGCAGCTTTTCCCCGGCCAGATCGGCCATCGGCACGCGATCGCGGTTCGCCCACGGGTGATCTTCATAGATCGCCAGCAGCATCGGCTCATCGAACAGCGGTACTTCAATAAACGCTTCGCTCTCTTTTACCAGCGCCAGAATGGCGCAGTCGAGCTTGCCGCTGTCCAGCTGCGCCAGCAGCTGATGGGTTTGCGCTTCGTGCAGGTACATTTCGAGTTTCGGGAACGTCTGGTGCAGCATCGGAATGATGTGCGGTAACAGGTACGGGCCAACGGTTGGGATCAGGCCAATATGCAGCGGGCCGGACATGGCCTCTCCCTGCTGGCTTGCCATTTCCTTGAGCACTTTGACCTCGCGCAGCACGGTGCGCGCCTGATCCACCAGCAGAAGACCGGCCTGGGTGAACAGCACCTTACGGCTGGTGCGCTCCAGCAGCATCACGCCCAGCTCGTCTTCCAGCTTGCGGATCTGCCCGCTCAGCGTCGGCTGGCTGACGTGGCAGGAATCTGCCGCGCGGCGAAAGTGACGATGCTCGGCTAACGCTACCAGGTATTCAAGATCACGAATATTCATTATTCATCCTCCGTCGCCACGATAGTTCATGGCGATAGATAGCATAGCAATGAACGATTATCCCTATCAAGCATTCTGTTGAATAACTGTCTCTTATACACATCTGACGCTGCCGACGACGGA
>NZ_JAAQOK010000087.1:0-7485 GCF_011683705.1 Enterobacter sp. 725m/11
TCCGTCGTCGGCAGCGTCAGATGTGTATAAGAGACAGCCCTGTGGGAGAGGGCCGGGGTGAGGGCACCCGGCCGCATGATATAAACCTTAAATCACACCCTGCCCAATCATCGCATCCGCCACCTTCACGAACCCGGCGATATTTGCCCCGCGCACGTAGTTGGTTTGCGATGCCTCGCCGCCGTACTCGACGCAGGCATGGTGAATATCCAGCATGATGTGGTGCAAACGGGCATCCACTTTCTCCGCCTTCCAGCCGAGCCGCGCCGCGTTTTGCGCCATCTCCAGGCCGGAGGTCGCCACGCCGCCCGCGTTTGCCGCCTTGCCTGGCGCAAACAGCACGCCCGCCTCCAGGAACAGATCCGTCGCCTCGATAGTGGTCGGCATATTCGCCCCTTCCGCTACCGCCTTCACGCCGTTGCTAATTAGCGTGCGCGCGGCGTCCGCGTCCAGTTCGTTTTGCGTGGCGCACGGCAGGGCGATATCCACCGGCACGCCCCACGGCTGTTTGCCTTGCAGATACGTCAGGCCAAACTCCGCGGCATAATCGGCAAGTCGGCCATCGCGGCTGGCTTTGATTTCGCACAGGCGCGCCAGCTTCTCCGCCGTAAAGCCCGCTTCGTCCACTACCGTGCCTTTAGAGTCGGAGGCAGTCACCACGCGGGCACCAAACTGCATCGCTTTTTCGATAGCGTACTGCGCCACGTTACCGGAGCCGGAGACCGCCACGCGCATCCCCTCGAAACCTAAGCCGTGACGCTTGAGCATTGCCTCGGTGAAGTAAACCAGGCCGTAGCCGGTCGCCTCCGGGCGGATCAGGCTGCCGCCAAACGATAACCCTTTGCCGGTAAAGACGCAGGCGCTGTTGTTGGAGAGTTTTTTCATCATCCCGGCCATAAAGCCCACTTCGCGGGCCCCCACGCCGATATCCCCCGCCGGTACGTCGGTGTCCGGGCCGAGGTGGCGGTAGAGCTCGGTCATTAGCGCCTGACAGAAACGCATCACTTCGCCTTCGCTTTTGCCTTTCGGGTCGAAATCGCTCCCGCCTTTACCGCCGCCCATTGGCAGGGTGGTGAGCGCGTTTTTAAACGTCTGTTCAAAGCCAAGGAATTTCAGAATCGACAGGTTCACGGAAGGGTGGAAGCGCATGCCGCCCTTAAACGGACCGATGGCGGAGTTAAATTGCACGCGCCAGGCGCGGTTGACCTGTACCTGGTTGCGGTCATCCACCCAGGTCACGCGGAACTGGATCACACGCTCTGGTTCAACCAGACGTTCCAGCAGCGACAGTTGACGATAGCGCGGGTTTTCTTCAAGGAACGGCCAGAGGGTAGTCATTACTTCACGAACGGCCTGAGCAAATTCGCTTTGATGCGGGTCGCGCTGCTGAACATAGGCAAGGAAACTTTCCAGAGAGCGTGTCTGATCCATAGATATAAGAACCTCTTATAGTCATTAATGTATGTTGCTTATGCGATTTGTGTTGTTTTTTTGACTATACCACCCGTACCGCTTTGTGAAGCAAGCAGAAATGTGGACCGAAAGGGAAATTAATGACCCGGGCCGCGTCATAACAAAAAGCGATGGCGCGCTAAATTAAAGATTCTGTCCGATTTACCGTTATAGTCATTATCAGGACACAACAGGAAGAGAAGTCTATGAACCGTTACGTGATGGCCGCGTTATCATTGATGTTGACCGCAGGCGCGCAGGCTGACCGCATTCGCCCGGATGTAGAAGTGAACGTGCCGCCGGAGGTGTTTAGCTCCAGCGGCCAGCGCGCGCAGCCGTGTAACCAGTGCTGCATCTACCAGGATCAAAACTATTCTGAAGGGGCCGTCGTGAAGGCGGATGGCGTGCTGCTGCAGTGCCAGCGCGATGAACGTACCATCAGCACGAATCCGCTGGTCTGGCGTCGCGTAAAAGAATAAACGCCTCCAGCAGCGGAATATCCGCCGGAGCTAACTCATAACTGAAAGCCTCTTCCGGCGTACACCACGCCAGCGCGCTGTGGTAGTGCGCCGTTAACTCTCCGCTGAAGCGGGGTACGTGCCAGGCGTGCAGGTTGATTAACCGCTGTGATACCTCGCGCTGATGGCTCGCCACGTACTGCTCAGGCTGTGCCTCGATACCCAGCTCTTCACGCAGCTCGCGGATAAGCGCCTCAGGCTGGGTTTCTCCGGCCTCCACTTTGCCGCCAGCGAACTCCCACATTCCCGGCTGGTCGGCGTGAGCAGGGCGCTGTGCCAGTAAAATTTTGTCGTCTTTTTCGATGATGGCCGCAACGACATCGACTGTTTTTAGCATGGTCGTCAATACTTGATAGCGAAAAACGCCATATTATCGTGCCCTTTCAAAGAGTCCAGCCATCAGGAGAATCAGGTGAAAGAGACGTCCACCTGGGTAGAGCCCATCCCAACCCTTCCGGCGAGCGTAAAACCTATTGCCGCCATGCAGCAAAAACACTTCGGCGCCGTGCTGAACCCCACGCGCTGGTGGGGACGCATGCCGCGTCTGTTCTGGCTGGTCGCTTTGTTTTTGGGGTTTCTGGAGCGCAGAAAAGCGCGCCTGACGCCAGTGCTGCGCTCGCTGCTCATGACGCGCGTATCGCAGCTGTGCCACTGTGCGTTCTGCATTGACGCCAACAGCCTGCGCCTGGCCGAGCGCTGCGGCGCGCTGGATAAAGTCCAGGCCGTAAGCGGCTGGGCTGATTCTGACGTGTTCAGTGAACAGGAGCGCGCGGCGCTGGCCTATGCGGAGGCGGTGACCGCCACGCCGCCCCGGGTGGATGAAGCAATCAAAACGGCGATGCAACGCCACTTTACGGATGATGCCATCACTGAAATGACGGCGCTCATTGCCTTTCAGAATCTCTCGGCCCGGTTTAATGCCGCGCTGGATATACCGGCACAGGGGCTGTGCGCCACGTTTAAAGGGAAGCCTGATGCTTGACCGTCACCTGCACCCGCGGGTAAAGCCCGCTCTGGACCGTCTGGTATCCGTGCTGGATAAGCCGGGCGTTACGCCCGACGGATTAACGCTTGCCGGGTTTGCCATCGGCCTGCTGGCGTTGCCGTTTCTGGCCCTCGGCTGGTATTCGGCGGCGCTGGCCGCCATCGTCCTGAACCGCCTGCTGGATGGTCTGGACGGCGCGCTGGCGCGTCGGAGAGGGCTGACGGATGCGGGAGGGTTTCTCGATATCGCCCTCGATTTTCTGTTCTATGCGCTGGTGCCGTTTGGCTTTGCGCTGGCTGCACCCGTAGAGAATGCGCTGGCGGCGGCCTGGCTGTTGTTTGCGTTTATCGGCACCGGCAGCAGTTTTCTCGCCTTTGCCGCGCTGGCGGCGAAGCACGAGATCGACAACCCCGGCTATGCGCATAAGTCGTTTTACTATATCGGCGGGTTAACGGAAGGGACGGAGACCATCGCGCTGTTCGTGCTGTGCTGCCTGTTTCCGGCACAGTTTACGCTGTTCGCGTGGATATTCGGCGCGCTGTGCTGGATGACCACCACAACGCGCATCTGGAGCGGCTACGTGACGCTGAAGTCGCTCACCCGTTAGATAGCACTCTCTGGTCCGCGCTCTCCGGCGGTGACCGGGTTCTGCGGGTGGCTGCTCCATTCGTACCAGCCGCCGTCATAGACGGCGATATTTTTCCAGCCCATCGCCCGGGCGTACATAAAGGTTTCGGACGCCCGCCAGCCGGTGCCGCAGTAAAACGCGACCTGCTGTTCCGGCAGAATATTCCAGCGCTTCCATTGGGCGGCGATGTCGTCAGCGCTGCGCATGGTGCCATCCGGGTTATGGAAATCCTCCATGTGGGTGGCATCGCTGCCCGCATGGCCCCAGCGGGCGCCGGCAATTTCACCTTTTGGCTTGATGTAGCTGTAGCCGCTGGTTTCGCCGATAAACTCCGGCCACGAACGAATGCTGACCAGGGAGGCATCCTGACGGTGCAGCATGCCGCGCGCCTGTTCCATATCCACCATCAGCTGAGGCTGGCCGGGGATCGGCGCGCCAAAATCAGGGGCAGGAGCCACTTTGCCGGGCGTACCGCGCTCAACCGGCAGACCGGCATCTGACCACGCCTTCCAGCCGCCATCGAGAAGGCGCACATCCTTCACGCCCGCGTAGAGCATGATCTGCGCCACGCGCGCGGCGGCGTAAACGTCGCGCCCGTACAGAATGACGGTGGTATCGTGACGGATCCCGTGCTTTGCCAGCATTGCTTTCAGCCTGTCGTCGGAGACTTTGTTCCACAGCGGCTCGCTTTCCACCTCGTTGGTGTCAATGTAGCCCGCGCCGGGAATGTGGTTAAGCAGGTAAAACTTCGGCGCGCCCCAGGCCGCCTCTATGACTTTCCATTCGCCCGCCGGCGCGGCGGTCACCGGTTTGCCCTGCTGAAGCCGGTGGATCCACTGCGGGTAAACCAACTGTTCAAAGTGGGGCAGGCGCTGCAGGCGGTCGGGCGTCTGCAGAGCATCGCTGAGCAGCGAAACGTGGCGGTAACCAGCTTTCTCCAGACGGGCTTTCACCGCCTGGTTATCGTTCTCGTCGCCATACAGCGCGATGGACGTCGCAGGGGTAAGCTGATGCTGTTTTGCCCAAAGTGCAATCTGCTCGTCGCTCATGGCGCTAAGCCAGGCGGCTGCCAGGTTGAGCGCAGCGGGTTCGTGCCCGGAAGGACCGCTGAGGGTCTGCGGCCAGCCGTTATAGAAGGCGCTGGGGCGGGTGTCGATTGCCGCGCCGTGCTGCGCCTGAAGCTGAGACAGCGTCATCGCGTTGGCCATATCAGCAGCCTGAGAGGAAAAAGAGGCGAGGCCGCAGATCAGGGCCAGCGCGGTCAGTTGAGAAACACGTTTCATCGAATAACCTGACGTCAGTAAAAGAGGGGGGCATTGTCGTCTCTCCCGAAACGGAAAACATTGCGTTAGCACATTATTGCCAGCGAGAAATCTCCATCACCTTGCCGCCGGGCGGAATATCGTCCTCGTCATGGGTGACCAGCACCACCGGAATATTGCGCGCGCGGACGGCGTCAAATACCCATGCCCGGAACGTCGTGCGTAACGCTTTATCAAGGCGGCTGAACGGTTCGTCCAGCAGCAGCGCCTGCGGCTCTGCGAGCAGGGCGCGCAGCAGGCTCACCCGGGCGCGCTCTCCGCCGGAAAGGGTGGCCGGATCGCTGTCGTAATGACCGCCAAGCCCGGCGGAATCCAGCGCCTGCTCGACCACTTCCCGCCGTGCGCGTCCCGCGATCCGCTCAGGCAAGGCCAGCAGCAAATTTTGCCCAACGCTGAAAGGGTCGAACAGCAGCGCGTCCTGAAAAAGAATCCCCAGACCGCGGGATTCGACGGGCAAACCGTCGCAGCGGCGTTCGCCGATCCACAGTTCGCCCCGCGCCTGAAAATCCTCTGACAGCGCGCCGACCATCCAGGCAAAAAGGGTCGATTTGCCGCTGCCGGACGGCCCCATCAGGGTGACAATCTCCCCGCGGGGTACGCAAAAATTGACCTTGCGGAAAAGCGGTTCGATGGTGAGATCGTTGACCTTCAGCATTAACGTAATCCTTGACGGTAGCGGCCCGCGAGCCGGGATAACAGCGCAGCAAGACCGAATACGACGCCCGTGACCAGCAGTAATCCCAGGGCACGGTTAGCGAGAACCGGGATGCTGCCTCCGCTGCTGAGCGCGACGGTCTCGGTGGTCAGCGTGGCGAAACGTCCCGCGCCCAGCCACAGGGTCGGCATATATTGGGCCATGCTGACGGAAAAGCCGGTGGCAAAGGCCAGCAGCGCAGGACGCACCAGCAGGGGACATTTCAGCAGGCAGAAAATTTTTGCCCGCCGCCAGCCGAGCGTTCTGGCGGTAAGGATAAGCCGGGGATCGATCCGCCGCCAGGCGTGCTGCAGCACCAGTAGCATCCACGGTAGCACCCACAGCAGATGGCTCCAGAGGACGGCGATAAAGCCTCCGTCGAGACCCAGATGCAAAGCAATCGCGTATTGCCCGGTGACGAGCGGCAGTGCCGGAAGGGCGAGCGGTAGCCACACCCATGCCGCGCCGCGCTGCGGCCCCCATTCCAGCCAGAGAAAAATGACGATCAGGGCGATAAGGCTCGAAAGCAGTCCGAAGGAGAGGCTGGTTCCCACGGGACCTACGTCGTCCCGCTGCGCCAGCATCAACAGCACGGCGGCGCAAAGGAGGCCGCATGCGGGCAAAAAGCCGCTGAATGCGCGTTCAGGCAGGACGAGATGCAACCTGCGGCGCGTCCCGCTCAGGTCCGGAATCGCGCGATGCCAGACCTTCCACAGGCCGTACCCCAGCGCGGCAAGCGCGGCCAGCAAAAGAAGGAGCACCAGGCACAGCAGCGTTCCTTTCACCTGCTGCTGCGCGTCGCCCTGGCTCAGCCACTGCCAGGCCAGCACGGCCAGCGTGGGCGGGTTGCCGGGCCCGAGAACGATCGCTACGTCCACAACCGACAGCGACCACGCCAGCACCGCCAGCATCACCGCCCCGAGGACGGGCGCGATCGCCGGAAGGATCAGCCAGCTGAGCGTCTGAAAACGCCCGTAGCCAAAGGTTTGCAGGACGATCTTCTGCTGCGCGAGCCCTTTTTCCGGCAGCACGGCGTAAATGGCCCACAGCACGAATGCGCTCTCTTTGACCGCGAGCGTCAGGCCCAGCCCTACGCCGTAGCGGTCAAACGGCGGCGAACAGACGGTACAAACCTGATAAAACAGTCCGCCCTCGGCAAACAGCAGTAGCGCGCTGGTGGCGAAGGCCACGTGGGGGATCGCCAGCAGCCACGGCAGGCGCGTGCTGAGGCGCCGCCAGCGGGTGCCGGGCCAGAAAAGAGCCACGAGGGAAAGGGCGATAAACAAGGCCCCCAGCGTAGCGATAAGCGTTGAGACCAGCGTGGCAACGGCTGCCTGCGGCAGCTGAGGATCGTTTAGCAGCCGCTGCCAGTTCGTCACGGAAAAGGCCGGCGCGAACAGCACGGTGCCAGCGGGCAGGATCGGCAGATAAATCACCGTCATCGCCAGCCAGACAAGCCAGCCTAACGGGTGCCGTAACGACGCAGCCATTCCTGCTCCAGCGCGTTCACCCACGCGGACTGCGGCTCCGGGAGCACCTTCGGCAGCCCCTGAGGCGTGTGGGCCTGCAGCTGTTTCGCTTCACCTTCGGGCAGCGTTTTCGCATCCAGCACGCTCGGATCCCCCCAAATGGCCGGGTCGGCCTTGCGGATCTGCGCCTGCGGCGACAGCAGGAAATTGGCGACCACTTTCGCCCCCGCGCTCGCGCTGGCATTAGCCGGAATAGCTACAAAATGCACGTTGCCGAGCATCCCGTCCTGAAAACCAAAGCTGTAGCTGTCGGCAGGCAGTTCGCCGCTCGCCACTTTTTGCTGCGCATGCGCCGGGTTAAAGGTCAGCGACAGGTTCAGACTTCCGCTGGCGAGCAGGGCATCCACTGTCTCTTAT
>NZ_JAAQOK010000088.1:0-7469 GCF_011683705.1 Enterobacter sp. 725m/11
CCAAATGCACGCCGTACGCCCGGTGCTTAACGGCCAGCCGCCAGTAGTCGTTGATAAACAGGCGAGCAGTGTAGCGATGCCCCAGCGCGATGGCGGCGACGACGTCGGCCTCCACCTCTTCATCACGCTTATCTTTGATGCGCAGCTGGAGGGTGCGAACGCCGGCCTCCAGCAGGCGGGCGATCCACTCCACGCTGTCCACCACCGGGTAAAGCCCTAAGCGAAAGGGCACGGAGGGGAAATCGGGCTTGTACATTACGCCTCCTCTTTTTTGAGGTAAATTTCGCCGCCTCTGGCGCGGAAGGTTTCCGACATGTCCGCCATACCGACTTCAATGGTCTGCGCGGCGGCGTAATCCCGCACCTCCTGGCTGATTTTCATCGAGCAGAATTTTGGCCCACACATGGAGCAGAAGTGCGCCACCTTGCCCGACTCCTGGGGCAGGGTTTCGTCGTGGTAGGCGCGGGCGGTAAACGGATCCAGCGCCAGGTTAAACTGGTCTTCCCAGCGGAATTCAAAGCGCGCTTTGGACATGGCGTTGTCGCGGATTTGCGCGCCCGGGTGGCCTTTCGCCAGATCCGCCGCGTGGGCGGCAATTTTATAGGTAATCAGTCCCTGCTTTACGTCCTCTTTGTTGGGCAGGCCGAGGTGCTCTTTCGGCGTCACGTAGCAGAGCATGGCGCAGCCAAACCAGCCGATCATCGCCGCGCCAATCCCGGAGGTGAAGTGGTCGTAGCCCGGTGCGATGTCCGTGGTCAATGGCCCCAGAGTGTAGAACGGCGCTTCGTGGCAGTGCTCCAGCTCCTCGGTCATGTTGCGGCGGATCATCTGCATCGGCACGTGGCCCGGGCCTTCAATCATCACCTGCACGTCATACTCCCAGGCGATTTTGGTCAGCTCGCCCAGGGTGTGCAGCTCGGCAAACTGCGCTTCGTCGTTGGCGTCGCGGATGGAGCCAGGACGCAGGCCGTCGCCCAGCGACAGCGAGACGTCGTACGCGGCGCAGATTTCGCAGATCTCGCGGAAGTGCTCGTAGAGGAAGTTTTCCTGATGATGAGACAGGCACCATTTCGCCATGATGGAGCCACCGCGTGAGACGATGCCGGTCAGACGTTTCGCCGTCATCGGTACGTAGCGCAGCAGCACGCCCGCGTGGATGGTGAAGTAGTCCACGCCCTGTTCCGCCTGCTCCAGCAGCGTGTCGCGAAACGCTTCCCAGGTGAGGTTTTCGGCGATGCCGTTGACCTTCTCCAGCGCCTGGTAAATCGGGACGGTACCGATCGGCACCGGGCTGTTACGCAGGATCCACTCGCGGGTTTCGTGGATGTAGCGGCCAGTGGAGAGGTCCATCACCGTGTCCGCCCCCCAGCGCGTGGACCAGACCAGCTTTTCCACCTCCTCTTCGATGGACGAGGTGACGGCAGAGTTGCCGATGTTGGCGTTAACCTTCACAAGGAAGTTGCGGCCGATAATCATCGGCTCCGATTCCGGGTGGTTGATGTTGGCGGGGATAATCGCGCGCCCGGCGGCCACTTCGTCACGCACAAACTCCGGCGTGATGTTCTCCGGCAGGCGAGCGCCAAAGCCTTCACCCGGATGCTGGTGGCGCAATATTTCGCTGCGGATGCGCTCGCGCCCCATGTTTTCGCGGATGGCGATGAACTCCATCTCCGGCGTGACGATACCCTGGCGCGCGTAGTGCAGTTGGGTTACGCATTTGCCCGCTCTGGCGCGTTTTGGCGTCAGCAGGCCGGTAAAGCGCAGCTCGTCCAGGCCGTCGTCGGCCAGGCGTTCTTTGGTGTACGCAGAACTGCGTACGCTCAGTTCTTCGCAGTCGTTACGCGCGTCAATCCACGGCTGTCGCAGCTTTGCCAGACCTTGCTGCACGTTGATGGCAACATCAGGATCGCCGTATGGGCCGGAGGTGTCATACACCGGCACGGCTTCGTTGTCTTCATACTGCGGATTTTCTTTGCTGCCGCCGATAAGCGTCGGGCTGAGCTGGATTTCGCGCATCGGCACGCGGATATCGGCCTGTGAACCGGTGATGTAGATGCGTTTCGAGTTCGGGAAAGCGGTGCCTTCCAGGGTGTCGATGAAGTGTTGGGCCTGTGCACGCTGTTCGCGGCGGGTCAGTTTTGTTGTAGACATAGCTCATTCCAGAAGTGAAGGACATGGCTTGTCAGACGACGGATGAAGCAAGAGGAGATCGCCCCAGGGGCGATACAACAGCAGCGTGACTCTTGTTCCCTTCGCAGGTATTAACCTGATCAGGTTCCGCGGATCCCGAATTAACGGTCTCAGCCCGTGCTTACACACTGGGCACTCCGACAAGAAAAATCCCCCTCCGCAGAGGGGCGACTGGTTGTAAATTACTCGTTAACGGTTAAGAACTCAAGCAGGGCGCGCAACGTTATCGCTGCTGCTGATATTCAGGTTGTTATCCAGTACGAGGGCGATGAGCTTATCTTCCAGCGTGAATCGCTCTTCCAGCGCTTCGCCCAAGTCGGACAGCGCCTGCTGGAACTCAAGATAGTTATCGTGATCGATGGCGTTCTCGAGCGTGGAATCGTAATAGTCCATGATCTGCTGGGTATTGGCTTCCAGCTGCGGACAGAGTTTGCTGGCCGCTAAATACGGCGTTGTCCCTTCCATTTCGCGGATAATGCGTTCATAAATGTTGAAATGGCCGTCGGAGAGGTAGTCGACAAGGCTCTGACAAAAATCATCCAGCGCTTTTTCGTTCAGCCGCATAAAGGATTCTTTGCCAGGCTTAAGACCGACCAGATTGTAATACGCCACAAGGAGATGCTTGCGCACATGTAGCCAGCGATCCACCAGGGTGTTACTTCCTCCAACGCGCTCAGTCAGGCTTTCCAGCTGGTTTAACATGGTCGACTCCATAAGGTTTAGAATGGGATCTGCTTATCCAAAATGTAACCACAATGCTAACAACATGTCAGTGAAGCGAAGGTAGTGCAATAGATATGGATCGTATTATTGAAAAATCAGATCTGGGTTGGTGGATCGTCAGCCACGAACAAAAATTATGGCTGCCCTCAGGAGAGTTGCCCTACGGTGCCGCGGAAACGTTCGATCTGGTGGGCCAGTCCGCGCTGAAGATCGGCGAGTGGCAGGGCGATCCCGTGTGGTTGATCCAACAGGCGCGCCGTCAGGATATGGGATCCGTACGTCAGGTGTTAGATCTTGACGTCGGCCTGTTCCAGCTGGCGGGGCGCGGCGTGCAGCTGGCGGAGTTTTACCGTTCGCACAAATATTGCGGTTACTGCGGCCACACCATGCACCCAAGCAAAACCGAATGGGCGCTGCTCTGCGGCCACTGCCGTGAACGCTACTACCCGCAAATCGCGCCGTGCATCATCGTCGCCATCCGCCGTGATGATTCCATCCTGCTGGCGCAACATACCCGTCATCGCAACGGCATTCATACCGTCCTCGCCGGGTTCGTCGAAGTAGGCGAAACGCTGGAGCAGGCGGTGGCGCGCGAGGTGATGGAGGAGAGCAGCATCAAGGTGAAGAACCTGCGCTACGTGACCTCCCAGCCGTGGCCGTTCCCGATGTCTCTGATGACCGCGTTTATGGCGGAATATGACAGCGGCGAGATTGTTATCGATCCGAAAGAGCTGCTGGAGGCGAACTGGTACCGCTACGACAATTTACCGCTGTTACCCCCTCCGGGAACGGTGGCGCGTCGCCTGATAGAAGATACCGTGGCAATGTGTCGGGCCGAGTATGAGTAGTGTTACACTGACGGACTGACGCAATAAGGAACTGCAAAATGACCGAACTGAAGAACGATCGTTATCTGCGTGCGCTGCTGCGCCAGCCCGTTGATGTCACCCCGGTGTGGATGATGCGCCAGGCGGGACGCTATCTGCCAGAGTACAAAGCCACGCGCGCGCAGGCGGGCGATTTTATGTCGCTGTGCAAAAACGCCGAGCTGGCCTGTGAAGTGACGCTCCAGCCGCTGCGCCGCTTCCCGCTGGATGCCGCCATTCTCTTTTCGGACATTCTTACCATTCCGGACGCGATGGGCCTGGGGCTCTATTTCGAAACCGGCGAGGGTCCGCGCTTTACCTCGCCGATCAAAAGCAAAGCCGACGTCGATAAGCTGCCGATCCCCGATCCGGAAGGCGAACTGGGCTACGTGATGAACGCCGTGCGCACCATTCGCCGCGAGCTGAAAGGCGAAGTGCCGCTGATTGGCTTCTCCGGCAGCCCGTGGACGCTGGCCACCTACATGGTTGAAGGCGGCAGCAGCAAAGCCTTCACCATGATTAAAAAGATGATGTACGCCGAACCGCTGGCGCTGCATGCGCTGCTCGACAAGCTGGCGAAGAGCGTTACGCTCTACCTCAACGCGCAGATTAAAGCGGGTGCGCAGTCGGTGATGATTTTCGACACCTGGGGCGGCGTGCTGACCGGACGTGATTATCAGCAGTTCTCCCTGTACTACATGCACAAAATCGTCGATGGCCTGCTGCGTGAAAACGAAGGTCGCCGCGTGCCGGTGACGCTGTTCACCAAAGGTGGCGGCCAGTGGCTGGAAGCGATGGCGGCCACTGGCTGCGACGCGCTGGGCCTCGACTGGACCACCGATATTGCCGATGCGCGTCGTCGCGTGGGCGACAAAGTGGCGCTACAGGGCAACATGGACCCGTCCATGCTCTATGCTCAGCCTGCCCGCATCGAAGAGGAAGTGTCGACTATACTGTCTGGTTTCGGCCAGGGTGAAGGCCACGTCTTTAACCTCGGCCACGGCATTCATCAGGATGTGCCGCCTGAACACGCAGGCGTATTTGTGGAGGCGGTGCATCGGCTTTCTGCCCAGTATCACAAGTAAGGAGTGGTTATGGATCTCGCGTCGCTACGCGCTCAGCAAATCGAACTGGCTTCATCGGTGATCCGCGAGGATCGTCTGGATAAGGATCCCCCGCAGTACATTGGCGGGGCGGACGTCGGGTTCGAGCAGGGCGGTGAAGTGACGCGGGCGGCGATGGTGGTGCTGAAATACCCGTCGCTGGAGCTGGTGGAGTACAAGGTGGCGCGTATCGCCACCACCATGCCCTATATTCCCGGCTTTCTCTCCTTCCGCGAATACCCCGCGCTGCTGGCCGCGTGGGAGCAACTCTCGCAAAAACCTGACCTCCTGTTTGTTGACGGGCACGGTATCTCCCATCCGCGTCGCTTAGGCGTCGCCAGCCACTTTGGTCTGCTGGTGGACGTGCCGACCATCGGCGTGGCGAAAAAACGCCTGTGCGGCGCGTTTGAGCCGCTTTCTGCCGAACCGGGCGCGCTGGCGCCGCTTATCCATAAAGGCGAGCAGCTGGCGTGGGTCTGGCGCAGTAAAGCGCGCTGTAATCCGCTGTTTATCGCCACCGGGCATCGGGTGAGCATGGACAGCGCGCTGGCGTGGGTGCAGCGCTGCATGAAGGGCTACCGGTTACCGGAGCCAACCCGCTGGGCTGACGCCGTTGCCTCTTCACGTCCGGCATTCATTCGTTGGCAGGAAATTCAGCCGTGATTCAGGTAAACTGCGGCTAATTTTCGATTCGAGACATCATCATGTTACAAAACCCGATTCATCTGCGCCTTGAGAAGCTGGAAAGCTGGCAGCACGTGACGTTTATGGCTTGCCTGTGCGAGCGCATGTATCCCAACTATGCCGCGTTCTGTAAGCAAACGGAGTTTGGCGAAGGCCAGATTTATCGACGTATCCTGGATTTGATCTGGGAGACGCTGACGGTGAAAGACGCAAAGGTGAACTTCGATTCACAGCTCGAAAAGCTGGAAGAGGCGATCCCGGCGGCGGACGATTACGACCTGTACGGCGTTTATCCGGCTATCGACGCCTGCGTGGCGTTGAGCGAGCTGATCCACTCTCGTCTGAGCGGTGAAACGCTGGAGCACGCCATTGAAGTCAGTAAGGCATCCATTACGACCGTCGCGATGCTGGAAATGACGCAGGAAGGCCGCGAAATGACCGACGAAGAGCTGCGTGCTAACCCGGCGGTTGAACAGGAATGGGACATTCAGTGGGAGATTTTCCGCCTGCTGGCAGAGTGTGAAGAGCGTGATATTGAGCTGATCAAAGGGCTGCGCGCGGACCTGCGTGAGGCCGGTGAGAGCAATATTGGTATAATTTTTAACCAATGAGACAACAAAACGTGATTTAACGCCTGTTTTGTCGCACCTCGACTCTTCCCTTCTGCCCCCCGTCTGGTCTACATTTGGGGGGCGAAAAAAAGTGGCTATCGGTGCGTGTATGCAGGAGAGTGCTTTTTTGGCATTTTCGTCGCACTCGATGCTTAGCAAGCGATAAACACATTGAAAGGATAACTTATGAACAAGACTCAACTGATTGATGTAATTGCGGACAAGGCTGATCTGTCTAAAGTGCAGGCTAAAGCTGCTCTGGAATCTACCCTGGCTGCTATTACTGAGTCTCTGAAAGAAGGCGATGCTGTACAACTGGTTGGTTTCGGTACCTTCAAAGTGAACCACCGCGCTGAGCGTACTGGCCGCAACCCGCAGACCGGTAAAGAAATCAAAATCGCCGCAGCTAACGTGCCGGCATTTGTTTCTGGTAAAGCACTGAAAGACGCAGTTAAGTAAGACGCGTGGCAGTGAACAGTTTTAACGAAGGGGCGGCAACGCCCCTTTTGTCATTCTGGCGTGGCACGCTCGCGCTGGCAGGCGTACTGTTGCTGTCTGCCTGTAGCCATGACTCCTCACTCCCCCCGTTTACCGCCAGTGGCTATGCTGACAACCAGGGCGCGGTCAGGATCTGGCGTAAAGATTCCAGCGATGAAGTCCATATGCTTACCGCGTTCAGCCCGTGGCATAACGGCAACACCTCGACCGCAGAGTACCGCTGGCAGGGCGATGCGCTGTCGCTGATTGAACTGAACATCTACAGCAAGACCCCCGAACACGTGAAGGTGCGTTTCGACGACCACGGCGAGCTGAGCTTTATGCAGCATGAAGTCAGCGGGTTGAAACAGCAGCTTTCCAGCGATCAGGTCGCCCTTTACCGCTACCGCGCCGAACAGCTCCGTCAGACCAGCGACGCGCTGCGTCAGGGCCGCGTGGTACTGCGCCAGGGGCGCTGGCATGCCGATGGCACGGTGACCACCTGCGAAGGGCAGACCGTAAAGCCTGAGCTTGAATCCTGGGCAACCGAACACATTCAGCGCCGTCAGCGGCATTCGTCTATGGAAGTGAGCGTGGCGTGGCTTGAGGCGCCGGAAGGCTCTCAGCTGCTGCTGGTGGCGAACGAAGACTTCTGCACCTGGCAGCCGACAGAGAAAAGTTTTTGATTTAAGTTCCCTCTCCCTTGAGGGTGTACAGTCCGGGGACATGGTAGACAGGTGTTCGGGGACATGGTGAACACTTTTTAACATCCTTTACCCATGGTGATCGACTTTTTCTTCAGGTCGATCACCCCC
>NZ_JAAQOK010000089.1:0-6135 GCF_011683705.1 Enterobacter sp. 725m/11
TGCCAGCGAATGCCGTTCAGCTGCGTCAGGCGGTTGTGCGTGACCTTCTCAGCAGAGCCTTCAAGCGGGTTACCGGCAGCATCCCAGCGCCTCTGCTCCTGTCCGGGCAGCGTGCCGTCCTGAACAAGCAGATGCCCAGCGCTGTCGTACTGCCAGCGGTACAAGCCGAACGGGTTATCGTCCCGCTCTTCCCGCACCAGGTTCTTACGGTAGTCGTAATCCCTGCGGCGGGACCAGCGGCGCGGCGACGGCACCTGGCATTGCAAGTAAAAACGTCCCGGCGATGCGGTCGCCCAAGGCGGTCTTACTCGCTACGGGGATCAGCCGCCACTGGGGGCTTTACTCAGGGTAGAGTTATTCGTCGCGAGTATACTGACAGCTTATTGAAGACAAGGGTAAGCAAGGCGCGAAAAAAGCAAGCAAGATGCGTGCAGAAGGAAAAAAGAATAGTGTTAAAAATGGCTACGTAGTGAACTAATTAATTATTTAACATTTTTTTGGATGAAAAAATCCACGCCAGGGCTTGGATTTTCATTCAGAGACAAACACCCTCTTCTAATGAGTTTTCAGTAAACGTTGCTTTTGTAAAGGAAATTAGCACATCTGAACCATGCTTTTTATATTTAACCTCGTAACTACCTGGTTTTAAAGTAATAAACTCGCCTGAAATAGCATCTGAATCATCTGGCTCCAGATCTCCGCCAGTGACATCCTCTCCCGCCCCTATGAAAACCTTTCCAGTAGGTACGTTTAAAAATAACGATCCGGTATATTCACCAATGTCACTTTTAATATCAACTTTATAATTACCATCATCTCCAAGATTGAGAAATAATACATTCCCTTTATTTATTTCTTCAACTTCATCTTCTGGAAGACTCCACCAATCTGCATCATCATTAATCCTATGCTTTAATGACATCAAATCATAAATTACTAATGTGGCAGTATCCGTCTGTATATTAATAGATTTATTCATTTTACCCGCTATTGAAATATTATTTCACTGATAGCATCTCCGTGCTGATGCCCCGCCTTTCTGCCTGCATTTTTCAAAGAACTACCGACACTTTTATTAATAGTTTCATTCAGCATTTGTAATCTTTGTGTAGGCGAACCTCCAACAATTAAATCAACAGGATGATCAGCGTTTAACTTACTTAGATCAGATGCTGAACCAAACATTTTTTCAAAGCGTGCAGAAACAGCCTGCCTGTAAGAACTTTGCAAAGATGAAATCCTAACCTCATGGGGGCCAGGAGACCAAACTAACTCTCATCTTTGAGCCGCTCGGTTTAAGGCATTCATTTTTTCATAAACTGTCTTTCGAGGAATTTTCTCTCAGTTGATGACAGCTGTGCTGCTTAAAATCTTCGGTTTATTGACAGTTAAGCGGGTACCTCCAGAACACCTACTCAACCCCCACGGATCCACCTACCCCAGCGCATTCGGCGCATACTGGTAAAGGTTTATCCCCCCGCCAGCCCTACCGGGTCCTGCTGCGTAAACCGTCCGCTGTCGGGTCATAATACTATAACAAATTGTAGTGCAGACCTCACGGGTTGTAGTGGTAGCGGGTCAGCCCTTCCACCGTAGTGCAGACGACCGACTGCCCTTTCCCGCTCCGGGCGAAGGTATGAATATTAATATCCAGATCTGCGGGACAAACTTGTGGCTATTCTTCTCCAGCATGTATTGTTGCAATATTATTTGGCCATACACTCATAAAAACTTGTGAATTTATTAAAGCTGTTAATGAGCTGCTGTTGTATGAAAACTAGCAGGGGAAGCTCCCTTCCCCTGATGATCAAATATTTATTAGAACATTGTCGACAAGCTCAAAGCCTGAAACTCCCATAGTTATGTAATTAGGATATTCAGCAACAGACAAACGCCTGATTTCCTCCTCCCCATCATATAAGCCACCAGCATAATTAAATATTTTTAATTGTTTTTTTTCTTCTGTGAGATCAGCATGACCAATAATTTTCCAAATGCCTTTGCTAATATTTTGGTTGCCAGTGAACAGAACCTTCATCTCTTTGCCAAATTTTTCAAAAGATAGAGGTGTTAGTGAACTGTTCTCTTTAAACTCCTCCGTATCCTGTATTGATAAAATACAGAAGCCTAATGCTTGCTTAAACTTTTGCTTTGGAGCAAAAACAACTTGGCAAATCGCATACTTCCCATTACTCATCGGAATGACAAAGATGTCACCCTCTTTATATTTTACTTTCATAAGCCATTCCCTTTCAGAATTGATAACGCATCTTTCAATACTTCCCCTCCCCAATCACTACTATGGCCTGCAATATCATATTTGCTAGCGTTTGGGTTATTAGGGCTATATGACCTGATTTTATTGAGGAGATTTGTTAAAGAGTTTGTTGACTTAGCTCCACCATTAAGATCCATAATCCTTTGTTCCAAGAATTTAGCTTCCGCTTTGGTCAAATTATTATCAAATATGGTCAACTGTTCCAAATGTGATTTACCCGGTGTATTCGCATGGCTATTCAAACGTGCTGGAGCATCCCCACGTCCTACATAGATAATATTCTTTCCATCGTGTAGCACATACAACCCTTGACCATTTACGGGATCATAATGTTTGCCTGTGCCTCCAGCCCTTCGAGTGGATGGTAACCCCTTACAAGGTGTAAGACCTAAAGGATCTGTCCAAACTATAGGATTAGGAGCATAGCTGTAAAGATTTAATCCGCCGTTTAACCCTATCGGGTCCTGCTGCGTAAACCGTCCGCAGTCCGGGTCATAATACCGGAACAGATTGTAGTGCAGCCCTGTCTCACGGTCCAGGTATTGCCCCTGCATGCGCAGGTTCTGAGAATATCCTGATACCTGCGTCTCGCTTTCCCGCAGCAGCTTGCCCCAGGCGCTGTTCACGCCTTCCCAGCGCACCTGCCCTTCGATATCCGTCATCCGTTCCGGCGTGCCGTTGGGCTGGCAGTGGAACCAGAAGATCTCCGGGTCATCAGCGCCGTCAATACGCGCCAGCGGGTCGTAGCTGTCCTGATCGCTGTAAACGTAGGTCAGCGGCACATCCCCGTGAACTTCCTGCAGCAGGCGGAACCCTTCCCAGACAAATCGGGTGGTGACCGGCTTACCGGTTGGCTGGCCGCCCAGCATCTGGCGGCGCGTTTTGATGATGCGTCGCCCGAGCGGATCGTAGCGGAAGCTGACCTGAGTCTGCGGCCTGTTGCGATCCCGCGGCTGGCTGATGACCTCCGTCAGGCGATGTTCGCCATCGTAGCGGTAGTGCCAGCGGGTCTGGCCGTTATCCTTCTCAACGGTGCGGCCGTGGATGTCATAGCGCCAGCGAATGCCATTCAGTTGCGTCAGGCGGTTGTGCGTGACCTTCTCAGCAGATCCTTCGAGCGGGTTACCGGCAGCATCCCAGTGCCACTGCTCCTGACCGGGCAGCGTGCCGTCCTGAACCAGCAGCCGGCCTGCGCTGTCGTACTGCCAGCGGTACCAGCTGAACGGGTTATCGTCCCGCTCTTCGCGAACCAGGTTATTACGGTAATCGTAATCCCAGCGGCGGGACCAGCGGCGCGGCGACGGGCGCTGGGCGTTGCCGGTAAAGACGTCCCGCCGATGCAGTCGGCCCAGGCGGTCGTATTCGCTGCGGGTGGTCAACAGCCCCTGCGTGCGGCTGGTTTCACGGTGAAGCTCGTCGCGGGTAAAGTCGGAGACCGAGAGCTTATCGAGGGCAATGCTGAGCAGATGCCCGCTGCCGTAGTAGAACTGTTTCAGCTCGCGGCCATCGGGCAGCGTGACGGAAGTGCGGTTGCCCAGCGCATCATATCCCCACGCCAGCTCACCATGCTCGCCCGCTTCGCGCGTCACGCGGCCGAGCGCGTCATACTCAAAGGCGAGCTCCTGCGCCGCCTCGGTGCTCCAGGCATCGGCTGAAAGCGCCGGATGCAGCCCAATGCGGCTTAACAGCCCGGACGGCGTGTAGTGGTAGCGGGTCTGCCCTTCTGGCGTGGTGCGGGCGACCAGCTGGCCGCTCGCGCTCCAGTCGAAAGCGTGAGTGATAGCTTCCGGATGACCGGCGGCAAAGGTGCGCGCAATCGTGCGTCCGCAGGCGTCATAGCGATACTGTGAGGCCACGCCATCAAGCCCTACCTCTTCCAGCAGCAGCGAGTCAGCGCCCCAGCGGAACTGGTACGCTTCGCCGTTCTCGTTTTCCAGGGCAATCAGACGCCCGCGGCTGTCCCAGCGGCGACGGACCTCTTCGCCCTGCGTATTACGGGTGGCGGTTAAGCGCCCCGCCTCATCGTATCTGAACTCACTTTCTTTCCCGTCGGCGCCCGCGTGCCTCACCGGCAGGCCACGTTCGTTCCATTTAAGCGACTCAGTCCAGCCTTCCGGGCGATCGAGCTGCACCGGGCGCCCTGCGGCGTCGTAGCGGTAGCGCGTCTCTTCACCGTCGGCGCCTGTCTCAGCCACCAGCCAGCCCAGCGGATGATAGCGATAGCGGGTAACACGCCCGGAACAGTCCGTCGAACGGACAATCTGCCCGGCCTCGTTGTACTCCTGATAGCGGCTGTTGCCTGCGGCATCGACCTCTTCCACAACCTGGCCAAACTCGTCCCGGCGCAGCTTCGTGGTCTGCCCCAGCGGATCCACCACGCGCTTCAGCCCGTGGTGTTCGTCGTACCAGAAGCGGGTGGCGCTGCCGTCGGCTTCGATAATGGCCGAGGGAAGCGCGCGGTGCTCCAGCCAGGTGGTGGTGCGGGTATTGCCGTCGGCGTCGGTCTCCTGAACCCGGTTGCCCATCTCGTCGTAAACGAAGGTGACGACGTTGCCGAGCGGATCGATACGGCGCGTCAGAAGCTCGTTATCGTCCCACTCGTAGCGCCAGTTTTCACCGCGCTCGTCGACGTAGCGCACAATCAGATTCTGTGCGTTCCAGTAGTGGCGTCGCGTCTGGCCGTCGTAGTGCTCGACGGTCGTCAGCCCCGCGTCTAAATCGTAGCTAAAGCGGCAGCCATCGCCGGTGCTGGTGCGGTTTTCCACCACGCGCCAGTGATCGAATTGTTTCCAGCGGTATTCGCTCTCCAGCCCCCCCGGCAAGCGGTGCCAGACCATCAGGCCGTGGTCGTTGTAACGGTATTCACGCGTCACCACGCCGGAGGCATCCGTCGCGCTCGCCAGCTGGCCGCGCGCATCGTAGCCCCACTGCATCAGCGGCCAGGTTTGGTTGCCGTCGAAATGGCTGGCTGCGGTAACCCGCTGCGGGAAACGTTCATCCTCATAGCGGAGGGTGACGTCTATCGCCCGCGGCTCGTCGTGAAGACCAACCAGCCTGCCGTGCTCGTCCCACGCCGTCAGCAGCGCGTTGCCGTATTCATCGCTGAGGGAGGCCAGACGCAGGATTGAGGGGTTCGCCCGGGTGGGTTTATACAGACGCCACACCGCGCCGTCGTCGTCGGCAATCGCCACGTCGCCGTTCTCATTGCGGCGGATAATGATGCCTTCGCTGATGCTGTAAAACGCGCGGTCGACCGGCGGCAGCTCGAAGCTCAGCTCGCGCCCGGTTTCATCGAACCAGGTCGCATTGTTATCTTCCAGCGAGAGATAGCTGTCAAAGGTCGTTGCCCAGCCCAGGCCGAACAGCCCTTCGCGGGTGGTCAGGCTGTTATAGCTGCGCTGCCAGCGCAGCGGGAAGCGCCCCGGCAGCGAGAAATCGAGCTCGTCGTCGTCATTCAGCACCTTCACGCCGGTGGCGGCGTGAACCGGGTGCGAGGAGCCGAACACGGCGTTGACCGCCATATCCGCCAGCATCCCGCCGCCAGCCGCCGCCAGCGCGCAGGGCATGTTTTTCAGGATCTTGCCCGGACGCCCGCGCAGCAGGGAGAGCGCAATCATCCCCAGCGCCAGACCCGGCGTTTTACCGCTTTTGATATCGCGGACCGTGAGCGTGTCCCCGCCGATGATCACGTTAGGAGAGACATCGTCGGAAACGGTGCCTTCGCAGGTGGTGCGATCTTTCGCGCGCACCGCAGGCTGGCCGTTGATGAAAACGCTTTTGGAGCCTTCCGCCAGATACTGCGGCCCGGAGTGTTTTTCACCTGTCTCTTATACACATCTGACGCTGCCGACGACGGA
>NZ_JAAQOK010000008.1:0-110638 GCF_011683705.1 Enterobacter sp. 725m/11
GCGTTATCGATCTGGTCGAATGCACGAGCAGAACCACCGTAGGTTTTAGCCAGAACGGTAGTGATTGCAGCGGTCAGGGTAGTTTTACCATGGTCAACGTGGCCGATAGTACCAACGTTGACGTGCGGTTTTGTACGTTCAAATTTTTCTTTAGACACGGCTATATTCCTTACTATAGTGCTCTCCCCTCTGGAGAGAGCACGGGACTTAGGTTTTAATCCTGTGGATTACTTACCACGGGCTTCAATAACGGCCTGAGCAACGTTGTTAGGCGCATCATCATACTTCAGGAATTCCATGGTGTATGATGCACGACCTTTGGTCAGAGAACGCAGCTGAGTTGCATATCCGAACATTTCAGACAGCGGAACTTCAGCGTGGATCTTAACGCCAGTTACTTCGGATTCCTGACCACGCAGCATACCGCGACGACGGCTCAAGTCACCGATAACGTCACCGGTGTTCTCTTCAGGAGTTTCTACTTCAACCTTCATGATTGGCTCAAGCAGAACTGGTTTTGCTTTCTTAAAGCCTTCTTTAAAGGCAATAGACGCAGCCAGTTTAAACGCCAGTTCAGAGGAGTCAACGTCGTGGTAAGAACCGAAGTGCAGACGGATACCCATGTCAACAACCGGATAGCCAGCCAGAGGGCCCGCTTTCAGCTGTTCCTGGATGCCTTTATCAACGGCTGGGATGTATTCGCCAGGAATTACACCACCTTTGATGTCGTTGATGAACTCGTAACCTTTCGGGTTAGAGCCCGGCTCCAGTGGGTACATGTCGATCACAACGTGACCGTACTGACCGCGACCACCAGACTGCTTAGCGTGTTTACCTTCAACATCGGTAACTTTCGCGCGAATCGCTTCGCGGTAAGCAACCTGAGGTTTACCCACGTTCGCTTCAACGTTGAATTCACGCTTCATACGGTCAACGATGATGTCCAGGTGCAGTTCACCCATACCAGCGATGATGGTCTGGTTAGATTCTTCATCAGTCCATACGCGGAATGATGGGTCTTCTTTCGCCAGACGGCCCAGAGCCAGACCCATTTTTTCCTGGTCAGCTTTGGTTTTTGGTTCAACCGCGATGGAGATTACCGGCTCAGGGAATTCCATACGCTCCAGAATGATCGGGTGATCCGGGTCACACAGGGTGTCACCAGTGGTCACGTCTTTCAGACCGATAGCTGCAGCGATGTCGCCCGCACGAACTTCTTTGATCTCTTCACGTTTGTTAGCGTGCATCTGTACGATACGGCCAAAACGTTCACGCGCCGCTTTCACGGAGTTCAGGATGGTGTCACCAGAGTTAACCACACCAGAGTAAACGCGGAAGAAGGTCAGGTTACCCACGAATGGGTCGGTAGCAATTTTGAACGCCAGTGCAGAGAACGGCTCGTCATCACTTGCGTGACGCTCAGCCGGAGTATCTTTACCGTCGTCCAGGATGCCGTTGATCGCAGGAACGTCAACCGGGGATGGCAGGTAGTCAACTACCGCATCCAGCATCGCCTGAACACCTTTGTTCTTGAACGCAGAACCACAGGTTACCAGGATGATTTCGTTGTTCAGAACGCGCTGACGCAGAGCTTTTTTGATCTCTTCTTCAGACAGTTCTTCACCACCCAGGTATTTCTCCATCAGCTCTTCAGAAGCTTCAGCAGCGGATTCGATCAGGTTCTGGTGCCATTCGTCAGCCAGGTCCTGCATCTCAGCCGGGATATCTTCGTATTCGAAGGTAACGCCCTGGTCTGCATCGTTCCAGTTGATGGCTTTCATTTTCACCAGGTCGATAACGCCGGTGAAGCCTTCTTCAGCACCAATTGCCAGCTGCAGCGGAACAGGGTTCGCGCCCAGACGGGTTTTGATCTGGCCAACAACTTTCAGGAAGTTAGCACCCATACGGTCCATTTTGTTAACGAACGCGATGCGTGGAACTTTATATTTGTTCGCCTGACGCCATACGGTTTCAGACTGTGGCTGAACACCACCAACTGCGCAATAAACCATTACCGCGCCGTCAAGAACACGCATGGAACGTTCTACTTCGATGGTGAAGTCAACGTGGCCCGGGGTGTCGATGATGTTTACGCGATGCGGTTCGTACTGCTTAGCCATACCTGACCAGAATGCAGTAGTCGCTGCGGAGGTGATGGTAATACCACGCTCCTGCTCCTGTTCCATCCAGTCCATGGTGGCTGCGCCGTCATGAACTTCACCGATTTTATGGTTTACACCGGTGTAGAACAGAATACGTTCGGTAGTAGTGGTCTTACCGGCGTCGATGTGCGCACTGATACCGATGTTACGGTAGCGTGCGATGGGTGTTGTACGAGCCATTTGATTCCTCGTTTGTTTCTTTAGGCGTTCAGTTAAGTTACCCAGAGCGGGCAGCTTCTCTGAAGCGCCCGCCTGGTGACTAATACTCCGAAGGGATTACCAACGGTAGTGTGCGAACGCCTTGTTGGCTTCTGCCATACGGTGAACGTCTTCACGTTTCTTAACTGCAGTACCTTTGTTTTCTGCAGCATCAGAAAGTTCGTTCGCCAGACGCAGAGCCATGGATTTATCACCGCGTTTACGAGCAGCTTCAACGATCCAACGCATTGCCAGGGCATTACGACGAACCGGACGAACTTCAACTGGAACCTGATAAGTAGAACCACCAACGCGGCGGGACTTAACTTCTACAGTTGGGCGAACGTTGTCGAGAGCGACTTCGAAAGCTTCCAGTTCATTTTTACCAGAACGCTGAGCCAGGGTCTCCAGCGCGCTGTATACGATTGCTTCTGCAGTAGATTTTTTACCATCTACCATCAGGATATTTACAAATTTTGCCAGCAGTTCTGATCCGAACTTCGGATCTGGAAGAATTTTACGCTGACCAATGACGCGACGACGTGGCATGGGAATACTCCGTTGTTAATTCAGGATTGTCCAAAACTCTACGAGTTTAGTTTGACATTAAGATAAATCAGTTTGGCCTTACTTAACGGAGAACCATTAAGCCTTAGGACGCTTCACGCCGTACTTGGAGCGAGCCTGCTTACGGTCTTTAACACCTGAGCAGTCCAGCGCACCACGAACGGTGTGGTAACGAACACCCGGAAGGTCTTTAACACGACCGCCACGGATCAGGATCACGGAGTGCTCCTGCAGGTTGTGACCTTCACCACCGATGTAGGAAGTCACTTCGAAACCGTTAGTCAAACGCACACGGCATACTTTACGCAGTGCGGAGTTTGGTTTTTTAGGAGTGGTGGTATATACACGAGTACATACGCCACGTTTCTGCGGGCAGGCTTCCAGCGCAGGCACGTTGCTTTTTGCAACTTTGCGTGCACGTGGTTTGCGTACCAGCTGGTTAACTGTTGCCATTAAATAGCTCCTGGTTTTAGCTTTTGCTTCGTAAACACGTAATAAAACGACCTCATACAATATGAGGACGCGAAATTTTAGGGCTACGTCGAAAAGGTGTCAAGAAATATACAGCGATCTCAAATCACCAGTTCATTTGACTGGCGTGCGTCACAGTAAGATTGACGAAATCAGTATAGCCAACCACGTCAATTTTGGCTGAAATTTGACCAGAAAGACCCCGCGCATCCAGATCGTCCTTCAGCGCAGAGACCGTTATGGGGGCATTCGTGAGAATTTCAACGAAACGTCCACCTTCAAGTGCAGCGAGCACGCCATCCTGAATCAGCAGCAGATCGTCACCTTCGCACAGCATGCTCAACAGCGTGTCGATATCACATTGCCATGGTGAATGGCTGAGAATATGGAGCATGGAAGCCTCAGAAAGTCAGAATGGTGTCGTAGTGGGATAGTTGTTCACGCAGTGCTGCGGCAGGTAAGGTCGTAACATCCAGCACAAAAGGCGTCTGATCGCTTAAACCGCGCGCCGTTAAAGAGTCGGCACAGACATAGCAGGTTTCGATATCGTAAAGCGGCAGCACTTTGAAGGTGGCGATGTAGTCGCGCGCCAGAATGGCCTGCGGCTGTTGGCCCGCCAGAAGCTGAAGCACGCCGTCCCCCAGAAAGAAGACACCGATATCTTCTGTTAACGCCGATGTCGCAAGCAGCGCATCCAGGCCTTCGCGGCCAGAGGTGCTGCCATGCGGCGCAGAAGTAAAAACAAATGCCACACGCTTCATCAGAATTGCACCACTCTGTCGCAGGTTAACGCCGCCTGAGCCAATGCGCCCAGACCACTCAACGTAAAACCAGGCTGCAGGTTAGCGCCTGATAATCCCAGGCGCTCGGCTTCGGCTGCATCCGTCACGCCGCGACGCAGCGCCGCCGCCACGCAGATATGCAGCTCAACGCCCTGCTTTTCATTTAACGCCTGCCAGGCGCGGACCAGATCAAACTCGTCGCTCGCCGGCGACGTAAACTGGTTCGCGTTATACACCCCTTCCCGATAGAAGAAGACGCTCGCCAGTTCGTGTCCGGCCGCCAGCAGCGCATGCGCAAACTGCAGCGCGCTGCTGGCCTGTTGAGTCCCATAAGCCGGGCCCGTCACCATTAATGCAAAACGCATTACTTATCTTGCCCCACGAAATCGCCGCTTTTGAACTGACGGATGTAGAGGTAAACCGTATGCTTGGAGATGTTCAGACGATCGGCCACCTGGTTGATGGCATCTTTAATGTCGAAAATCCCTTTCTCGTAGAGATTGAGTACGATCTGGCGATTCTTGGCGTTGTTCGATACGTTGCGGTCAGCATTGACCTCTTCAATGGTGAACTCAAGCGTCTGCGTGACGAGATCTTCAACGGAGGAGGCAAAGTTAACAGAAGAGCCAACGTCTGGCGTTTCTGGCGGAATAAAGGTGCTCATGATCTGCGAGAATGGCACATCAAGGTTCATGTTGATGCACAGCAGCCCAATCACACGATGCTCGCGATTTCGAATCGCGATGGTTTCTGATTTCATCAGCACGCCGCTTTTGGCGCGGGTGAAATAACATTTTGAGACGCTGCTGTCCGCGCCGGTCATGTCATGCAACATACGCAATGCAAGGTCGGTAATTGGCGAACCAATTTTACGGCCGGTATGCTCACCATTAGCAATGCGGATGGCGGAACACTTCAGATCTTGCAGGGAGTGCAATACGATTTCGCAGTGGGAACCAATGAGCATCGCTAACCCGTCCACTACCGCTTCATAGGATTTCAGAATATCGAAGTCGGTCTGGTCAAAAGGACGTTGATCCAGCAAATCAAGTTCACTGGTTTCGTTGGTTAAAAGCGACCTGGACATGAAAAAAACACTCCTTTTCAGGAGCCTGTCGTTAGGTTTTCAGGGCAGGCTCATTATCTACACGGACAACTAAATTAATACAGCGTGCCTAACGCTTTCCAGTGTTAATTATATCTGCCCCACAATAAAAAACCGCCGCCTTAAAAGGCGGCGGTTTGCATCACATTACTTCTTAGCGTCTGTCGCAGCTTTCTGATCTGCCTGCGCTTCCGGTTTCGCATCCGCTTTCGGCGCTGGTTTGATGTCCAGCAGCTCTACGTCGAAGACCAGCGTGGAGTTAGCCGGGATACCCGGAACGCCAGTTTTGCCATAGGCCAGATCCGGTGGGATAACCAGCTTGATTTTGCCGCCTTTTTTGATGTTTTTCAGGCCTTCAGTCCAGCCTGGGATCACACCGTCAAGACGGAAGGAAAGAGGTTCACCACGGGTGTAAGAGTTATCGAACTCTTTACCGTCGATCAGCGTACCTTTGTAGTTCACCACAACGGTGTCGCTGTCTTTAGGCGCATCACCGGTACCTTCTTTCTCAACTTTGTACACCAGACCAGTAGAAGAGGTTTTCACACCCTTCTCTTTAGCAAAGGTGTCGCGGTAGGCTTTGCCTTTCGCTTCGTTGTCTTTAGCGTCCGCTTCCATCTTGGTCTGAGCGGCACCCTTCACGCGCGCTTCGAACGCCTGCAGAGTCTGTTCGATTTCCTGGTCAGACAGTTTGCTCTTATCAGCAAAGGCGTCCTGAACACCCGCGATCAGCTGGGCTTTGTCCAGTTTGATGCCCAGTTTCTCTTGTTCTTTCAGAGAGTTTTCCATGTAGCGGCCCAGAGATGCGCCCAGTGCGTAGGCGGATTTCTGGTCGTCATTTTTGAACGCCGCTTTGCTGTCTGCAGTGGCAGCAGGCTTCGCAGCAGTATCAGCAGCGAATGACAGCGGCGCGTTCAGTGCAACAGCCATCGTCGTCGCCAGCAGCGTTACTTTAAACAGTGATTTCATCCATATCTCCAGGGCCTGGGGACTCTCACCCCAGCGTTAAACGTAAATGAGTGACGTACTATAAAACGTTGCGGAAGAAATCTACAGACAGACACTTCCAATTCTCGCCACTTTTCAGACTATTTTTGTTTAAATAAGTTTCTTGCCAACGGGATAGAGACTGCACTTAAGGATAAACTCAGTTAAACTGCGCCGCCGCTGGGCCAATATGGCGTATCAGATATAAACGAGGTGAATGATGAAGGACACAATGATAGAAGCGAGAATGGCTGATCTGGAAAGCCGCCTGGCTTTTCAGGACATCACCATCGAAGAGCTTAACCAGACCGTGACCGCGCACGAACTCGAAATGGCGAAACTACGGGATCATATGCGCCTGCTGACGGAAAAGCTGAAGGCGACGCAGCCGTCAAATATTGCCTCTCAGTCGGAAGAGACGCCACCACCTCATTATTGAGGCGTAAAAAAAGCGGGATTATCCCGCTTTTTTATTTTCCGCATGACGGAATTAGTGGCAACCGCAGCCGCCGTTGCCGCAACCACCTTTACCGTGGTCATGACCATGGTCGTGGCCGTGACCACCGCAGCAGCCGTCGTGGCCGTGATCGTGATCATGGTCGTGACCATGCGCACCGTGAACGTGGCCATGAGCCAGCTCTTCTTCGGTCGCTTCACGGATCGCAACAACTTCTACGTTGAACTTCAGGTTCTGGCCAGCCAGCATGTGGTTGCCGTCAACCACAACGTGGTCGTCTTCAACTTCAGTGATTTCAACAGGAACCGGACCCTGGTCAGTTTCAGCCAGGAAGCGCATGCCAACCTGCAGCTCGTCAACGCCCATGAACACGTCTTTAGGAACGCGCTGAACCAGGTTGTCGTCATACTGACCGTAAGCGTCGTTCGCGCCTACAGCAACGTCGAATTTATCGCCAACTTCATGACCTTCCAGCGCAGTTTCCAGGCCGGAAATCAGGGAACCGTGACCATGCAGGTAGTCCAGCGGCGCACTCACCGGAGACTCATCAACCAACACACCGTCTTCTGTACGTACCTGATAGGCCAGGCTGACCACCAGGTCTTTTGCTACTTTCATGATATCTCCTGAGCGTGGGAAAATTGCTGGCGCAGATTGTAGCGGAAATCTGCACCCGTGTACCCTTAAGCTTAAAAAAACTCAGAGCATATCGCTAGTCTGGATGAAAAATGCCGATCACTTGCTCTTCTTTGCGAACGTGATCGCGTGCTTCTTTGTCGGCCTCACGCATCTGGTGACCGCACTTAACGCACTCAACTATATCAATATTATTTTCGCGCCACATGGCCAGCGTATCTTGAGCCTGGCAAGACGGGCACTTTGCACCCGCGATAAAGCGTTTACGTACAGCCATCTTTCGTTACCCTTTATTCAAATTCATCCCAGCCGTCGAGCTGGCGTCGTTCCTGTTGCATCTCTCGCTGAAAGATCTCCTCCAGCTCGCGCCGCGCTTCCCGCACACGGGAGATCTGCGCCGTATCGCTATGTACAGGCATTAATTCGCGCAGCATGCGCATATCCAGCCGGCGGAAGTGCATCTGGGCGCGCTGCGCCTGGTGAGGATGCATCCCCAGGGAGATTAACGCCTTGCGCCCCAGTTCCAGCGCACTGGAGAACGTCTCACGGGAGAAGTGTTTCACACCTGCCTGCAACAATTCGTGAGCTTCAACACGCCCCCGGGCACGCGCCAGAATATTCAGGTGCGGGAAGTGCTGCTGACATAGCTCCACCAGCTTCATTGTATCTTCCGGATCGTTGCAGGTGATGACGATAGACTCCGCGGCTTCCGCCCCGGCCGAGCGCAGAAGCTCAAGCTGAGTGGCATCGCCGTAATAGACCTTGTAGCCATATTTGCGCATCAGGTTGACCGCGCTGATATCGCGCTCCAGCACCGTAATGCGCATTTTGTTCGCCATCAACAGGCGGCCAATCACCTGCCCGAAGCGGCCGAAGCCCACGACGATCACCTGCGGCTTATCGTCTTCTACCCACGGCGCTTCATCTTCATCGTCTGCCGGATTCAGGCGGCGCGACAGCAGTTTATCCACCATCTT
The DNA here is from genome assembly GCF_011683705.1 of Enterobacter sp. 725m/11. Taxonomy (NCBI): domain Bacteria; kingdom Pseudomonadati; phylum Pseudomonadota; class Gammaproteobacteria; order Enterobacterales; family Enterobacteriaceae; genus Enterobacter; species Enterobacter sp. 725m/11. Next base: position 8,343 of record NZ_JAAQOK010000008.1, read on the forward strand.
CATCAGCAGAGGCGTGGTCATCATCGACAGCGTTACCGTCACCAGCAGCAACGCCATCTGGTCATCTTTAAACAGCTTCTGGGAGGAGGCGGTGGAGAACAGCACAAACGCAAACTCACCACCCTGGCTCAACACGCTGGCAAACTGCATGCGTTCAGAACTGCGCAACCCGTAGATACGTGCCATGACGTACAGCACCAGCATTTTCACCGCCACCAGGATCGCAACACTCACCGCAACCCAGAGCAAATGGGTATAAAGCACGCCAAGATTGAGCGCCATTCCCACCGAAATAAAGAACAGGCCTAACAGCAGCCCTTTGAAGGGATCGATGGCAATTTCCAGTTCGTGCCGATATTCACTCTCCGCCAGCAGCACGCCGGCAATAAAGGTGCCCAGCGCCATCGACAGCCCCAGCGCGTCCATAAACAGCGCCGAGCCGAGCACCAGCAGCAGCGTCGCGGCGGTAAACACCTCGCGCACGCCCGAGGCGGCAATAAAGCGGAACACCGGACGTAACAGGAAACGTCCGCCAATCAGCATGCCCGCGAAGGCCAGCACCTTCATAGAAATTTTTGCCCAGTCGAAGTGATCGTCGCCCGAGCCCGCCAGCAGCGGCACCAGTGCCAGCGCCGGGATCACCGCTAAATCCTGGAACAGCAGCACCGAAAAGCCCAGCTGTCCGGCCTCATTGCGGTTCATCCCCTTGTCGCGCATCAGCTGCAGCGCCATCGCCGTCGACGACATTGCGAGACCAATCCCGCCAATCACCGCCGCCTGCCAGGAAAAGTTGGTCAGCATTAACAGGCCAGCCAGAATCGCGGCGCTAAACAGCACCTGCGCGGCGCCCACGCCAAAGATAGAGCGTCGAAGCTGCCACAGCTTCGAGGGGTTCAGTTCGAGGCCGATGATGAACATCAGGAACACCACGCCGAGCTCCGAGAAGTGAAGAATTTCATCCACGTCGCTGATGAAACCCAGTCCCCATGGGCCAATGGCGATCCCCGCGAGCAAATACCCCAGCACCGCCCCGATGCCGATACGGGCGGCAAGCGGCACCGCGACGACGGCGGCAAATAAAAACAGCACCCCGGCGAGGAGTAAATTCGATCCTTCCATTAACGACCTCCTGCCGGAATCGGTGATGCCAGCCATTCACCGTAGGCTCTGGCGTGGCTTGCCAGCGCTTTCGGGTCCTGACGCCGTGCCCAGTAAACAATAATCGGGCTCATCCAGTGCATGCGGCACATGGCCGCCGTCAGCTCGAACGGCCTCAGGATGTCGCTCATGGGATAGCGGTTCAGCCCGTCGTGACGGTAAGCGCTTTCGGGTTCACCGGTGGTGATCACACTGCGCCAGTACTTTCCCGCCAGCTGGTTGCCCCCCACCCCGCTGGAGAAGCCCCGGCTCAGCACGCGGTCCAGCCACTCTTTCAGCAGCGCCGGACAGCTGTAGGTATAAAGCGGATGCTGAAATACAATCACATCATGCTGACGCAGCAGTTCCTGCTCGTAAGGAATATCGATAAAGAAATCAGGATAGTGCGCGTAGAGATCGTGCACCGTGACGTTACTGAGCTGTGTGGCCGGCTTAAGCAGCACCCGGTTCGCCACCGAGTCCTGAGATTCCGGATGGGCATACAGCAGCAGCACTTTCGCTGTCTGAGACATCACTCCCCTCCCGGTTCTGTTTTTGTGTATTGTTGTCGTTTTGGGCTACCATGGCGGCCCGGTGGGGAAAATGGCCCACACCTTACATTATCATAATGACAAATTAACATAGTCGGAACATACGGCGCTTCTATGATTGTTTTCTCCTCGTTACAAATTCGTCGCGGCGTGCGCGTCCTGCTGGATAACGCCACTGCTACCATCAACCCGGGCCAGAAAGTGGGTCTGGTCGGCAAAAACGGCTGCGGTAAATCCACCCTGCTGGCGCTGCTGAAAAACGAGATTAGCGCGGATGGCGGTAACTTTACCTTCCCGGGGAACTGGCAGCTCGCGTGGGTAAACCAGGAGACGCCAGCCCTGAGCGAACCGGCACTCGACTATGTTATCGACGGCGATCGCGAGTACCGTAAGCTCGAAGCGGAACTCAACGCGGCCAACGAGCGCAACGACGGTCACGCCATCGCTACCGTTCACGGCAAGCTGGACGCCATCGACGCGTGGACCATTCGCTCCCGCGCCTCCAGCCTGCTGCACGGCCTGGGCTTCAGCAATGAACAGCTTGAACGCCCGGTCAGCGACTTCTCCGGCGGCTGGCGCATGCGCCTCAACCTGGCGCAGGCGCTGATCTGCCGCTCAGACCTGCTCCTGCTCGATGAACCGACCAACCACCTCGATCTCGATGCGGTTATTTGGCTCGAGAAGTGGCTCAAGAGCTATCAGGGCACTCTGATTCTCATCTCCCACGACCGCGACTTCCTCGACCCGGTGGTGGATAAAATCATTCATATCGAACAGCAAACCATGTTCGAGTACACCGGCAACTACAGCTCTTTCGAGCGCCAGCGCGCGACGCGCCTTGCCCAGCAGCAGTCGATGTATGAAAGCCAACAGCAGCGCGTGGCGCACCTGCAGAGCTTCGTGGATCGCTTCAAAGCTAAAGCGTCAAAAGCCAAGCAGGCCCAGAGCCGCATCAAGATGCTGGAACGCATGGAGATGATTGCCCCGGCGCACGTGGACAACCCGTTCCACTTCAGCTTCCGCGCGCCGGAAAGCCTGCCGAACCCGCTTCTGAAGATGGAAAAGGTCAGCGCGGGTTATGGGGATCGCATCATCCTCGACTCTATCAAGCTTAACCTGGTGCCGGGTTCGCGCATTGGCCTGCTGGGGCGCAACGGCGCCGGTAAATCAACATTAATTAAGCTGCTCGCGGGCGAGCTTAACCCAACCAGCGGTGAAATCGGCCTGGCGAAGGGCATTAAGCTTGGCTATTTCGCCCAGCATCAGCTGGAATTTTTACGCGCGGATGAATCCCCGATTCAGCATCTGGCGCGTCTTGCGCCGCAGGAAATGGAGCAGAAGCTGCGCGACTACCTCGGCGGCTTCGGCTTCCAGGGCGATAAGGTGACCGAAAACACCGAGCGTTTCTCGGGCGGCGAAAAAGCCCGTCTGGTGCTGGCGCTGATCGTCTGGCAGAGACCCAACCTGCTGCTGCTCGATGAACCGACCAACCACCTGGATCTCGACATGCGTCAGGCGCTGACCGAAGCGCTGATTGAGTTCGAAGGCGCACTGGTTGTCGTGTCGCACGATCGCCACCTGATCCGCTCCACCACCGACGATCTCTACCTGGTACACGGCGGCAAAGTCGAACCGTTCGACGGCGATCTTGAAGACTACCAGCAGTGGCTGACGGACGTACAAAAGCAGGAAAACCAGCCGGAAGAGTCAGCGAAAGACAACGTCAACAGCGCACAGTCGCGTAAAGACCAGAAGCGCCGCGAAGCGGAACTGCGCACCCAGACCCAGCCGCTGCGTAAAGAGATTGCCCGTCTTGAAAAAGAGATGGAAAAGCTCAACGCCACGCTTGCCGCCGTCGAAGAGAAGCTGGGCGACAGCGACCTGTACGATCAGAGCCGTAAAGCGGAGCTAACGGATTGTCTGCAAACGCAGGCGAAAGCTAAATCCAGCCTCGAAGAGTGCGAAATGGCATGGCTGGATGCCCAGGAACAGCTGGAAGCGATGCTGCAGGCAGACTGAATTTTTACCCCGTTGTGCGAACGGAATCTATCTCTGGTTCGGAAATCCAGGCTAAACGGGGTACAATTCGGAAGGTATAGTGAATTTCTGACAAGAATCAGCATCGTCCTTATGACCCAAATCATTCCATCAGACTTCGACATTACAGCCGAAGACAGCACCGAGTTCGTGCCCATGCGCGGCGTGACCAACTGCCATTTGCAGACCATGCTGCCGCGGCTGATCCGCCGCAAGGTCCAGTTCACTCCGCACTGGCAACGGCTCGATCTGCCGGACGGTGATTTTCTGGATCTCGCCTGGAGCGAAGCGCCGGAACAGGCTCTTCATAAGCCGCGTCTGGTGGTTTTTCACGGTTTAGAAGGCAGCCTGCACAGTCCGTATGCGCATGGGTTAATTGAGGCCGCCAAAGCGCGCGGCTGGCTCGGCGTGGTGATGCATTTTCGCGGCTGTAGCGGCGAGCCGAATCGTCAGAAACGCATTTATCACTCGGGTGAAACCGAAGATGGCACGTGGTTTCTGCACTGGCTGCGGGAAAATTATGGCGCCGCGCCAACGGCCGCCGTGGGCTACTCGCTGGGCGGTAATATGCTCGCCTGTCTGCTGGCCAAAGAGGGCGAAAGCGTACCGCTGAATGCGGCAGTGATTGTCTCCGCACCGTTTATGCTGGAGCAGTGCAGCTACCACATGGAAAAAGGCTTTTCTCGCGTCTATCAGCGCTATCTGCTCAACCTGCTGAAAGCCAACGCGGCGCGAAAGCTGAAGGCCTATCCGGATACCCTGCCGGTAAGCCTGCGCCAGCTGAAAAAGGTTCGCTGCATCCGCGAATTCGACGATCTGATCACCGCCAAAATTCACGGCTTCGCCGATGCTATCGACTATTACCGACAGTGCAGCGCCATGCCGCTGCTCAGCAAAATCACGCAGCCGACGCTGATCATTCACGCCAAAGATGACCCGTTCATGGATCATCACTCTATTCCCGCGCAGGAATTCCTGCCTGACAACGTTCACTACCAGCTGACCGAACATGGTGGCCACGTGGGGTTCATCGGCGGCACGCTGCGCAGGCCGAAAATGTGGCTGGAAGCGCGCATTCCTGACTGGCTGACTCCTTATCTGGATGGTGCAAAATGATCATTCCCTGGCAGGATCTGGCTCCCGAAACGCTCGATAATCTGATTGAAAGCTTTGTATTACGCGAAGGCACCGATTATGGTGAACATGAGCGTTCGCTTGAGCAAAAGGTCAACGATGTAAAACGCCAGCTGAAAAGCGGCGACGTGGTGCTGGTGTGGTCAGAACTGCATGAGACGGTCAATATCATGCCCCGCAACGCGTTTCACGGCTGATCTTCCAACCTTTTCCGTCAGGGAGTTGCTATGTCTGCCAGACATCCCATTATTGCCGTTACGGGGTCGAGTGGTGCGGGAACCACCACCACCAGCCTCGCTTTTCGCAAGATTTTCGCCCAGCTGAATCTCCGTTCGGCGGAGGTCGAAGGCGACAGCTTTCACCGCTATACGCGGCCTGAGATGGACATGGCGATCCGCAAGGCACGCGATCTGGGTAAACACATCAGCTACTTTGGCCCGGAAGCCAATGATTTCGGCCTGCTGGAGCAAACCTTCCGCGAATACGGTCAGAGCGGTACCGGGCAGTCCCGTAAGTATCTGCACACCTACGACGAAGCCGTACCCTGGAATCAGGTGCCGGGCACCTTTACCCCCTGGCAACCGCTGCCGGAACCCACCGACGTGCTGTTTTATGAAGGATTGCACGGCGGCGTTGTCACACCTCAGCACGACGTGGCGCGCCATGTGGATCTGCTGGTCGGGGTGGTGCCGATCGTTAACCTGGAGTGGATCCAGAAGCTGACGCGCGACATGAGCGAGCGCGGCCATTCGCGCGAGGCGGTAATGGACTCGGTGGTGCGCTCCATGGAAGATTACATCAACTATCTCACGCCGCAGTTCTCCCGCACGCACATTAACTTCCAGCGCGTGCCGACGGTGGACACTTCCAATCCGTTCGCGGCGAAGAGCATCCCTTCGTTGGATGAGAGCTTTGTGGTAATCCACTTCCGCAATCTTGAAGGCATTGATTACCCCTGGCTGCTGGCGATGCTGCAGGGCTCGTTTATTTCCCACATGAATACGTTAGTGGTTCCCGGTGGAAAAATGGGGCTGGCAATGGAGCTGATCATGACGCCGCTGGTGGAGCGACTTATGGAAGGGAAGCAGATCGCGTGAACATGTTCCCTCTCCCCGTGGGAGAGGGTTAGGGTGAGGGCATCAACACGCACGATGCCCCAATAATTAGGCCTCGATCACTTCATACGAATGGGTGATTTTTACCGCTTTCTCCAGCATTAACGCCACAGAGCAGTATTTCTCCGCAGAGAGATCCACCGCGCGTGAGACCGCCGCGTCTTTCAGTTCTTTCCCGGTGATAACAAAGTGCAGATTAATGTGGGTGAACAGGCGTGGCGCCTCTTCGCGACGCTCTGAGGTGAGTTTAACCTCGCAATCCGTCACGTCATGACGGCCTTTTTGCAGAATCGACACCACGTCGATCGCGCTGCATCCGCCTGCCGCCATCAGCACCATTTCCATTGGGCTTGGAGCTTTATCGCCGGAGTTACCATCCATCAAAATCTGGTGTCCTGATGCGGACTCGCCCAGGAACGTTAAACCTTCAACCCACTTCACGCGCGCTTGCATATTCATTAACTCCAACGTTGCATTTTTGGTGACAGATTACGCGTGCGTTACATTTCTCGCAATGGAAGGCGACCTGCATCATGCTGAAGCGAGACACCAGGAGACACGCGGCAAAAGCTATGCTAAAACACTCAGGATGCTACAGTAATACATTGACGTTACACATGTATGCAGAGGACATCAAACTTTACTGGCTGCGAAACGTTACGACAGCCGACTTCCCAGGGTATGGGTAAGAATTCGATTGCAACCCCAGAGTCCGGATGCATCTGATGACTCTGGTGACAGCTTATAACAGAGGATAACAGCGCATGGTGCTTGGCAAACCGCAAACAGACCCGACTCTCGAATGGTTCTTGTCTCATTGCCACATTCATAAGTACCCATCGAAGAGCACGCTGATTCACCAGGGTGAAAAAGCGGAAACCTTGTATTACATCGTCAAAGGCTCGGTGGCAGTGCTGATCAAAGATGAGGAAGGCAAAGAGATGATCCTTTCCTATCTGAACCAGGGCGATTTTATCGGTGAACTGGGCCTGTTTGAAGAAGGCCAGGAACGTAGCGCCTGGGTTCGTGCAAAGACAGCATGTGAAGTGGCTGAAATTTCTTATAAGAAATTCCGTCAGTTGATTCAGGTAAACCCTGACATCCTGATGCGTCTTTCTTCCCAGATGGCGCGCCGTCTGCAGGTGACGTCAGAGAAAGTGGGTAACCTCGCCTTCCTGGACGTGACTGGCCGTATTGCGCAGACTCTGCTGAACCTGGCGAAACAGCCAGACGCGATGACCCACCCGGACGGCATGCAAATTAAAATTACCCGTCAGGAAATCGGTCAGATCGTCGGTTGCTCCCGCGAAACGGTGGGCCGTATTCTGAAAATGCTGGAAGATCAAAACCTGATCTCCGCCCACGGTAAAACCATCGTGGTTTACGGAACCCGTTAATCCTGCCTAAACGGCGTGCCATCGCGAGGTGTCACGCCGTTTTTGTCTCTTTTCCCCATGTGGCGCAGGCTGATCTATCACCCGGAAGTTAACTACGCACTACGACAAACGCTGGTGCTGTGTCTTCCCGTGGCCGTGGGCCTGATCCTGGGACATCTTCAGCAGGGCCTTCTGTTTTCTCTCGTCCCCGCCTGCTGCAACATTGCCGGTCTGGACACGCCCCATAAACGCTTTTTCAAACGTCTGATAATTGGCGGCTCGCTGTTTGCTGGCTGTAGCCTCGCGGTGCAGCTTCTGCTGGCTCGTGATATTCCCCTGCCGCTGATCCTGACCGTGCTGGCGATGACCCTCGGCGTCACCGCCGAAATCAGCTCGCTCCATGCCCGGCTGCTTCCCGCGTCACTCATTGCGGCCATCTTCACCCTGAGCCTCGCCGGTAATATGCCCGTGTGGGAGCCGCTGCTGATCTACGCCCTCGGCACGCTGTGGTACGGGCTGTTTAACTGGTTCTGGTTCTGGCTGTGGCGGGAGCAGCCGCTGCGCGAATCTCTGAGCCTGCTCTACGTGCAGCTTGCGGATTACTGTGAAGCCAAATACACCCTGCTCACCCAGCATACGGATCCGGAAAAATCCTTACCGCCGCTGCTGACGCGCCAGCAAAAGGTGGTAGATCTGATAAGCCAGTGCTATCAGCAGCTGCATATGCTCGCCGCCAACAAGAACCACGAATATAAACGGCTGTTGCGCACTTTTCAGGTGGGGCTGGATCTTCAGGAGCATATCTCCGTTAGCCTTCACCACCCGCAGGAGGTGCAAAAGCTGGTTGAGCGCAGCCATGCCGAAGCGGTGATCCGCTGGAACGCGCAGACCGTCTCCGCGCGCCTGCGGGTGCTGGCCGATGATATTCTCTACCACCGCTACCCCACGCGCTTTAACATGGACAAACAGCTCGGCGCGCTGGAGAAAATTGCCCGTCAGCACCCGGATAACCCGGTCGGCCAGTTCGCCGCCTGGCACTTCAGCCGCATCGCCCGCGTGCTGCGCACACAGCGCCCGCTTTATTCCCGTGACCTGATGGCGGATAAACAGAAACGTCTGCCGCTACTGCCGGCGCTGAGGAGCTACCTGTCTCTGAAATCTTCCGCTCTGCGCAACGCTGCAAGGATTAGCGTCATGCTCAGTATCGCCAGCCTGATGGGCATGGCGCTCCACCTGCCGAAACCGTACTGGATCTTAATGACCGTGCTGTTTGTTACCCAGAACGGCTACGGCGCCACGCGGGTGCGCATTCTGCACCGGGCAGGCGGCACGATGGCGGGGCTGATTATTGCGGGCGTGACGCTGCATTTTCACGTGCCCGAAGGCTATACCCTGGCGGGCATGCTGGCGATCACCCTGGTAAGCTATCTAATCATTCGCAAAAACTACGGCTGGGCGATGGTGGGCTTTACGGTGACGGCGGTATATACCCTGCAGCTGCTGACGCTTAACGGCGAACAGTTCATCATTGCCCGCCTGATCGACACGCTGATCGGCTGCCTGATTGCCTTCGGCGGCATGGTCTGGCTGTGGCCGCAGTGGCAGAGCGGGCTGCTGAGGCAGAACGCCCACGACGCGCTGGAGGCCGATCAGCAGGCCATTCGTCTGATCCTGAGCGACGATCCGCAGCCTTCCCCGCTGGCGTATCAGCGGATGAAGGTCAACCAGGCGCACAACGCCCTGTTTAACTCGCTCAACCAGGCGATGCAGGAGCCGGGCTTTAACTCACACTATCTTGCCGATATGAAGCTGTGGGTCACGCACAGCCAGTTTATCGTCGAGCACATTAACGCCATGACCACGCTGGCGCGCGAACACACGATGCTGACGCCGGATCTGGCGCAGCGCTATTTGCAGTCCTGTGAAATTGCCCTGCAGCGGTGTCAGCAGCGTCTGGAGTATGACGCGCCGGGCGAGTCGTGGGATTCGAACATTCTGGAGGCACCGGAGACGCTGACCCACGGGCCGATGAGCACCCTGGAGCAGCATTTGCAGCGCGTGCTGGGACATCTGAACACCATGCACACCATTTCGTCGGTGGCATGGCGTCAGCGCCCGCATCACGGCATTTGGTTAACGCGGCGGTTAAAGCGAACCGAGTATTAGCCTTTTACGATCTTCTCGACCGCCGCGGCAAAGCGGGTTAACCCGTCGTCAATATCTTTCTCTTCCACTACCAGCGACGGCGCAAAACGCATCACGTCCGGCCCGGCGTTGAGCACCATCACCCCTTCGCGAGCGGCGGCATGCAGGAAATCGCGCGCGCGGCCTTTGTACTGCGGCTTAAGTTCCGCACCAATCAGCAGCCCCATGCCGCGGATCTCGCTGAAGACGTCGTACTTATTGTTAATCTGCTGGAGATGCTGCACAAACAGCTCGCGTTTCGCGCTAACGCCGTTTAGCACCTCAGGGGTGTTGATGATGTCGAACGCGGCACCCGCCACGGCGCTCGCCAGCGGGTTACCGCCGTAGGTCGAGCCGTGAGACCCGACGTGGAACGCAGAGGCAATCTCCTGCGTCGTCAGTACCGCACTCACCGGAAAACCGCCGCCGAGCGCTTTCGCGCTGGTCAGAATATCCGGCGTCACGCCGTAGTGCATGTAGGCAAACAACTCTCCGGTACGCCCCATCCCGGACTGCACTTCATCAAACACCAGTAGCGCCTGATGTTCGTCGCACAGTTCGCGCAGCCCTTTCAGGAATTCCGGGGTTGCCGCGGTCACGCCGCCTTCGCCCTGAATCGGCTCCACCACCACCGCGCAGGTGTGGTCGTCCATCACCGCTTTCACCGCGTGCAGATCGTTAAACGGCACGTGGATAATGTCGGCTGGTTTCGGACCAAAGCCGTCGGAATACTTCGGCTGGCCGCCAACGGAGACGGTAAAGAAAGAGCGTCCGTGGAAGGCGTTATGGAAGGCGATGATTTTAGTTTTGTACGGGCTATGGCGCGTGGTGGCGTAGTAGCGCGCCAGCTTAAAGGCGGTTTCGTTGGCTTCAGTGCCGGAGTTCATAAACAGCACGCGCTCGGCAAAGGTCGCATCAATGATCTTACGGCCCAGTCGCAGCGCAGGTTCGTTGGTGAACACGTTGCTGGTGTGCCACAGGGTTTCGCCCTGGGTTTTCAGCGCGTCCACCAGCGCAGGATGGCAGTGGCCCAGCGCCGTGACCGCAATACCGCCCGCGAAATCCACATACTCTTTGCCCTGCTGATCCCAGACGCGGCTGCCTTTCCCCTTCACCGGGATAAACTCAGCCGGTGCATAAATCGGCAGAATCACTTCATCGAATGTCGCGCGGGTAATTGCTGGTTGTTCAGTTGCCATGTCATGCCCATCCATTTTATGTCACATTCATTGTGAAAATATAATCACAAAATATGCATAAAAACTCACAACAAGGCAACAGATATTCAGCGATTGAGGAAATTTGCCAGCAGGGCGTGCCCCTGCTCGCTGAGGATACTTTCAGGGTGGAACTGGACGCCTTCGAGATCCCACTCGCGGTGGCGAATCCCCATGATCTCCTGCGTATCGCTCCAGGCGGTCACGTCGAAGCAGTCGGGCAGCGTCGGTGGGTCAATCACCAGCGAATGGTAGCGCGTCACGGTTAGCGGGTTATTGAGCCCTGTGAATACGCCCGTGCCGGTGTGGGTGACCGGCGAGGTTTTGCCGTGCATCACTTTCGCGGCACGCACGATGGTAGCCCCAAATGCCTGGGCAATCGCCTGATGACCGAGACAGACGCCCAAGATCGGCAGCCTGCCGGCATAGTGGTGAATAACCTCCAGAGAAATGCCCGATTCCGACGGCGTACACGGTCCCGGCGAAATGACAATTTTCTGCGGAGCCAGCGCCTCAATATCAGACAGGCTGAGTTCGTCGTTGCGGCGGACAACCACCTCTGCACCCAGTTCACAAAAATACTGGTAAAGGTTCCAGGTGAAGGAATCGTAGTTATCAATCAGCAGAATCATGGCGGCTCCCGAAAAAAATGCCGCCCTATTCTACTCAGATTCCCGCGCTTCGCTCACTACTTTGGTAAAGATAGCGCTTAGCGCGGTCAAATCGCCCGTGGCCCCGCTTCGGTTCGCCGCCACCCACTGCTCGGGATCAATATCCCGCCAGTCCAGCGCGTAATTCGCGTGGATGGCCAGCTGCTCAAAGAAGACGCGCTGAGCTATGCCATTACCGCGCATAAAGGGATGCAGCATGTTGATTTCACAGTAGTAATGGCTCACTTTTTCAACAAACGCCGCTTTTTCAAGACCCACAAGATACTTATCACTTTCTAGCGCTGCCATCAGTTCGTTACCCATCGTCTCGATGTACTCAAAATGGCAGAAGGGAATGTCACCCTTAAAAATATCGTCGGTACGGAATTCGCCTGCCTGCTTCATCTCTCTGTGATACAGATGGCGATGAATGAGGCACAGATGCGGTAGCCCGGGCGCTGAGGGCCCAAGCTCCAGCGTCTCAATGCCGGGCTCTGAAGGACCATTACCTTTTTCAAGGAGACAACTGGCCTGAAAATTGACGTTACGCTGTTGCTCCCAGAGACGGGATTTTTGCTTATCGGTGAGTTTTTTCACTTAACGCCTCCCTGAATAGTCCGTTTGCCACAAGTATAAGCAGCAAAACGCGCTTTCGCAGGGAGGGCTGAAAGACACGGGCAGGATATGCCCGTGTGGGAGAACGATTACGGCAGCACTTTCGCGGAGAGAATCACCACTGGCTTAGACGGCACATTCTGGTATGGACCGACATCGTGGGTCTGAACCTGAGAGATTTTGTCCGCCACGTCCATCCCTTTCACAATTTTACCGAAGACCGCATAGCCGAAGTCGCGCTGGCCGTGGTCGAGGAAAGCGTTATCCGCCACGTTGAGGAAGAACTGGCTGGTGGCGCTGTCTTTATCCGCCGTGCGCGCCATGGAGATGGTGCCGCGCTTGTTCAGCAGGCCGTTGTCCGCTTCGTTTTTGATGGGTGGGTTAGGCTGTTTCTGCTGCATCTGCTCGTTGAAGCCGCCGCCCTGAATCATGAAGCCAGGGATCACGCGGTGGAAGGTGGTGTTGTTATAGAAACCACTGTTCACATAGTCGAGGAAGTTTTTCACAGAAACCGGAGCTTTCTGGCTATTTAGTTCCAGCTCAATGTTCCCGGCAGAGGTGGTCAGCAGAACGTGAGGGTCCCCTTTGGCTGCCAGCGCAGCAGGGGAAACGGCAGAAAGAGCAAACACAGCTGCGACAGCCGCCAGTGTTGATTTGAGCATGAGAATTCCTTAACAAAGCGCAGTATAAAAAGCGAATGGCTTGATTCTAAAGAGCAGTATGAACCGAGACCAGCCTTTTACCTAATTTTACGAAATTGAAACAATTATTACTGCGCAAACGATTGGTTATACCGCCATTTAGTGTGACTTAGATCACACTAAAACCTGCAATGGCATATTCATTTCCCTTAAAAGATAGGAATAGATCACTTTAGCGACTAAAATCTGCCCGCTCTCAGCGCCCTTCCGGCGCTTTTCTTTTTCTGAACAGGCCAGACATGACTAACAGCAATCGCATCAAGCTCACATGGATAAGCTTCTTCTCCTACGCCCTGACCGGCGCGTTGGTGATCGTCACCGGGATGGTGATGGGAAATATCGCAGACTACTTCCAGCTGCCCGTTTCCAGCATGAGTAACACCTTCACCTTCCTCAACGCGGGGATCCTGATCTCAATTTTCCTGAATGCCTGGCTGATGGAAATTGTCCCGCTGAAAACCCAGCTGCGCTTCGGCTTCGTGCTGATGGTTGCCGCCGTGGCGGGCCTGATGTTGAGCCACAGCATCGCCCTATTCTCCGCCGCCATGTTCGTGCTGGGCCTGGTCAGCGGGATCACGATGTCGATCGGTACGTTCCTTATTACGCACATGTATGAAGGCCGCCAGCGCGGCGCGCGCCTGCTGTTTACCGACTCCTTCTTCAGCATGGCCGGGATGATTTTCCCGATGGTCGCCGCGTATCTGCTCGCGCGCAGCATTGAATGGTACTGGGTATACGCCTGTATCGGTCTGGTCTATGTCGCGATCTTCATTCTGACCTTCGGCTGTGACTTCCCGGTGCTGGGCAAAAAAGCGCAGACCACCTCAGAGCCGGTGGCGAAAGAAAAATGGGGTATTGGCGTGCTGTTCCTCTCCATTGCCGCCCTGTGCTACATCCTCGGTCAGTTGGGCTTTATCTCGTGGGTACCTGAATACGCTAAAGGTCTGGGCATGAGCCTGAACGACGCGGGCAAACTGGTGAGCGATTTCTGGATGTCTTACATGTTCGGCATGTGGGCCTTTAGCTTCATCCTGCGCTTCTTCGACCTGCAACGTATTCTGACCGTCCTGGCGGGTCTGGCGACCGTGCTGATGTATCTGTTCATCAACGGTGCCCCGGAGCATATGCCATGGTTCATCCTGACCCTGGGCTTCTTCTCCAGCGCGATTTACACCTCAATCATCACCCTGGGCTCCCTGCAGACCAAAGTGGCTTCGCCAAAGCTGGTGAACTTCGTGCTGACCTGCGGCACCATCGGCACCATGCTGACCTTCGTGGTCACGGGCCCGATTGTGGCGCACAGCGGCCCGCTGGCCGCGCTGCACACCGCTAACGGTCTGTATGCCGTGGTGTTTATCATGTGTTTCATTCTGGGCTTCGTGACCCGTCACCGCCAGCACAATACGGCAACGGCTACCCACTAATCGTCAAAACCCCTTTGCGTTCTGCAAAGGGGTTTTACCCTGCTTACCCGCTCTGACTGCCGATTCGTAAAAAACCCCTCAAATTTGTGCGAAAAACAAGCAAGCACAAAAATCAAACAATATCCGTTACTTATAAAAAACCTGACAAATCATAGATATACCCACTAAGGGGTAGGTGAAGGCGTATTTGATTTGCATCAATAAGTGCCCCTGCTGAATCGTTAAGGTAGGCAGTAATAGAAAAGAAATCGAGGCAAAAATGAGCAAAGTCAGACTCGCTATCATCGGTAACGGCATGGTCGGCCACCGCTTTATTGAGGATCTTCTCGATAAAGCCGATGCTGACCAGTTCGATATTACCGTGTTCTGTGAAGAACCCCGCAAGGCGTACGACCGTGTGCACTTGTCTTCCTACTTCTCTCACCATACCGCCGAAGAGCTCTCTCTGGTGCGCGAAGGTTTCTACGAGAAGCATGGCGTAAAAGTGCTGGTGGGCGAACGCGCTATCACCATCAACCGTCAGGAGAAAGTGATCCACTCCAGCGCCGGGCGTACGGTTTTTTACGATAAGCTGATCATGGCGACTGGCTCGTATCCGTGGATCCCGCCGATTAAAGGGTCGGAAACCCAGGATTGCTTCGTTTACCGTACCATTGAAGACCTCAACGCCATTGAATCCTGCGCACGTCGAAGCAAACGCGGTGCGGTTGTTGGCGGTGGCCTGCTGGGCCTGGAAGCGGCAGGCGCGCTGAAAAACCTCGGCGTTGAAACCCACGTTATCGAATTTGCCCCGATGCTGATGGCGGAACAGCTGGACCACATGGGCGGCGACCAGCTGCGTCGTAAAATCGAAAGCATGGGTGTGAAGGTTCACACCAGCAAGAACACCAAAGAGATCGTGCAGGAAGGCACAGAGGCGCGTAAAACCATGCGCTTTGCCGACGGCAGCGAGCTGGAAGTGGACTTCATCGTCTTCTCCACCGGTATTCGTCCGCGCGACAAGCTCGCCACGCAGTGCGGCCTGGCCGTAGCCCAGCGCGGCGGGATCATGATTAACGATACCTGCCAGACCTCCGATCCGGATATCTACGCCATCGGCGAGTGCGCCAGCTGGAATAACCGGGTATACGGTCTGGTGGCGCCAGGATACAAAATGGCGCAGGTCGCCGTGGACCATATCCTCGGCAGCGAAAACGCCTTCACCGGCGCAGACATGAGCGCGAAGCTGAAGCTGCTGGGCGTGGATGTAGGCGGTATCGGCGATGCGCATGGCCGCACCCCGAACTCCCGCAGCTACGTCTATCTGGACGAAAGCAAAGAGGTCTACAAACGCCTTATCGTCAGCCAGGACAACAAAACCCTGCTCGGTGCGGTGCTGGTGGGCGATACCAGCGACTTCGGTAACCTGCTCCAGCTGGTGCTGAACGCCATTGAGCTGCCGGAAAACCCGGACGCGCTGATCCTGCCGGCGCACGCCTCCAGCGGTAAACCATCTATCGGCGTAGATAAACTGCCGGACAGCGCGCAGATTTGCTCCTGCTTCGACGTCACCAAAGGCATGCTGATCTCCGCCATCAACAAAGGCTGCCACACCGTTGCGGCGCTGAAGGCCGAGACCAAAGCCGGTACCGGCTGCGGCGGCTGTATTCCACTGGTGACTCAGGTGCTGAACGCTGAACTGGCGAAACAGGGCATCGAAGTGAACAACAACCTGTGCGAGCACTTCGCCTACTCTCGCCAGGAGCTGTACCATCTGATCCGCGTGGAAGGCATCAAGTCCTTCGACGAACTGCTGGAGAAACACGGCCAGGGTTACGGCTGTGAAGTGTGTAAGCCGACCGTCGGTTCCCTGCTCGCGTCCTGCTGGAATGAGTACGTGCTCAAACCAGAACACACGCCGCTGCAGGACACCAACGATAACTTCCTGGCGAACATCCAGAAAGACGGTACTTACTCCGTCATTCCGCGTTCCGCCGGTGGCGAAATCACCCCGGAAGGGCTGGTCGCCGTGGGCCGTATCGCCCGTGAGTTTAATCTGTACACCAAAATCACCGGTTCCCAGCGTATCGGCCTGTTTGGCGCGCAGAAGGATGACCTGCCGGAAATCTGGCGTCAGTTGATTGAAGCGGGCTTCGAAACCGGTCACGCGTATGCCAAAGCGCTGCGTATGGCGAAAACCTGCGTGGGCAGCACCTGGTGCCGCTACGGCGTGGGCGACAGCGTGGGATTCGGCGTCGAGCTGGAAAACCGCTACAAAGGCATCCGTACCCCACACAAAATGAAGTTCGGCGTCTCCGGCTGTACCCGTGAATGTGCGGAAGCGCAGGGTAAAGACGTAGGGATCATCGCCACCGAGAAAGGCTGGAACCTGTACGTGTGCGGCAATGGCGGGATGAAACCACGCCACGCCGACCTGCTGGCGGCGGATCTCGATCGCGACACGCTGATCCAGTATCTCGACCGCTTCATGATGTTCTACATTCGTACCGCCGATAAGCTGACCCGTACCGCGTCCTGGCTGGATAATCTCGAAGGCGGTATCGACTACCTGAAGTCGGTCATCATTGACGACAAGCTGGGTCTGAACGAACAGCTTGAGTCCGAGATGGCTCGCCTGCGCGAGGCGGTGATCTGCGAGTGGACCGAAACCGTCAACACCCCGGCGGCGCAGACGCGCTTCAAACACTTTATCAACAGCACCCAGCGCGACCCGAACGTGCAGGTGGTGCCGGAGCGCGAACAGCATCGTCCTGCAACCCCGTATGAACGCATTCCGGTGATGCTGGTGGAGGAAAACGCATGAGCCAGTGGGTAAACATCTGCAACATTAACGACATTCTGCCAGCAACCGGCGTCTGTGCTTTGCTGGGTAACGAGCAGGTAGCTATTTTCCGCCCTCGCCACGATGAACAGGTCTTTGCCATCAGCAATATCGATCCGTTCTTTGAAGCCAGCGTGCTCTCACGCGGTCTGATTGCTGAACATCAGGGTGAGCTGTGGGTCGCCAGCCCGCTGAAAAAGCAGCGTTTCCGCTTAACCGACGGGCACTGCATGGAAGATGAAAGCTTCTCCGTGAAGCACTACGACGCCCGCGTGAAGGACGGCAAGGTGCAGCTCAAAGCGTAACCCTCCGCCTTTCCAATAGGAAAGGCTTATGACCCCTTATGGGTAACGGCAGGAAAAACCGTATGTTCTGTACGATTCCTGCTGTTATCCTGACGTCAATTCTTACCCCCTCCTTGAATGCTGTGAGGTAACGTCGTGGACCACCTGCCGATTTTCTGTCAATTACGCCATCGCGACTGCCTGCTTGTAGGCGGCGGCGATGTGGCTGAACGTAAAGCGCGCCTGTTGCTGGATGCTGGAGCCCGACTGACCGTCAATGCCCTCACCTTCGCTCCGCAGTTTGACGTCTGGGCTCAGGAAGGGATGCTCACGCTGGTGCAGGGGGAGTTTGATGAGTCCCTGCTGGATACCTGCTGGCTGACGATTGCCGCGACGGATGACGATGAAGTGAACCAGCGCGTCAGCGACGCCTGCGAAGCGCGCCGGATCTTCTGCAACGTGGTGGATGCGCCGAAAGAGGCCAGCTTTATCATGCCGTCGATTATCGACCGTTCACCGCTGATGATCGCGGTGTCTTCCGGCGGCCGCTCGCCCGTACTTGCCCGCCTGCTGCGGGAAAAACTGGAAGCTATTTTGCCGCAGCATCTCGGCCAGATAGCCCACTACGCCGGGCAGCTTCGCTCCCGCGTGAAGCAAACCTTCTCAACCGTGGGTGAGCGTCGTCGCTTCTGGGAGAAATTTTTCGTTAACGACAGGCTGGCGCAGTCGCTGGCGAATCAGGACGCGAAAGCGGTTGAAGAGACGACCGAGCAGCTGCTGAGCGAGCCACTGGATCACCGTGGTGAAGTGGTGCTGGTCGGGGCTGGTCCGGGAGATGCGGGTTTACTGACCCTGAAAGGGCTCCAGCAGATCCAGCAGGCGGATATCGTGGTGTATGACCGCCTGGTCTCCGATGACATCATGAACCTGGTGCGCCGCGACGCCGACCGCGTCTTCGTCGGTAAACGGGCAGGCTACCACTGCGTGCCGCAGGAGGAGATTAATCAGATCCTGCTGCGTGAAGCGCAAAAGGGAAAACGCGTGGTGCGCCTTAAGGGCGGCGATCCGTTTATCTTTGGTCGCGGCGGTGAAGAGCTGGAAACCCTGTGCAACGCGGGTATTCCGTTCTCCGTGGTGCCGGGCATAACGGCGGCATCCGGCTGTTCAGCCTACTCAGGCATTCCGTTGACCCATCGCGACTACGCTCAGAGCGTGCGTCTGGTCACGGGCCACCTGAAAACCGGCAGCGAGCTGGACTGGCATAACCTGGCCGCTGAAAAGCAGACGCTGGTGTTCTACATGGGGCTGAACCAGGCCGCCACCATCCAGGCGAAACTGCTGGAACACGGCATGGAGCCTGATATGCCCGTTGCGCTGGTGGAAAACGGGACGTCAATCAAGCAGCGCGTGGTGAATGGCGCGCTGACGCAGCTCGGTGAGCTGGCGCAGCAGGTCGAAAGCCCGGCGCTGATTGTGGTGGGTCGCGTGGTTGAACTGCGCGATAAGCTGAACTGGTTCTCGAATCACTAACGCATATTGTCCCTCCTTCGAGTAGTCCTTAAGCGGACTACTCCCTTCATACCTCAGTCGATAACATACCGCCCGCATAGTGGAACTTTTCCATTTATTCCCTCGTGTTACATCCAATTTAAGATTTTTAGACAAGGAATGCGTATGTTCAAGCTGGCAAAAGCCGCCGTTCTGGTTGGCCTGTTATCGACTCTGACCGCCTGCACCGGTCACGTTCAAAATACTAAAAATAACTGCAGCTACGATTACCTGCTGCACCCGGCGATCTCCATTTCGAAGATCATCGGCGGTTGCGGCCCGGCGGCACAGCAGTAAGCGTTTTTCAGGCGTAAAAAAACCGGGGATTTCCCGGTTTTTTTATTGAGTCCGTATTTGTCGGGTGGCGGCTTAAGGTTTCGCCACAAACCCAATCGCCTCGTACACCGCTTTCAGGGTTTCGGACGCGCGCGCGCTGGCTTTTTCCGCACCGTCTTTCATCACCTTATGCAGGAAGGCTTCGTCGTTACGGTAGCGGTTGTAGCGCTCCTGCAGCTCGGTCAGCATGCCGGAAACGGCCTCTGCCACTTCACCCTTCAGGTGGCCGTACATCTTGCCTTCGAAGTGTTTTTCCAGCTCGGGAATGCTCTGGCCGGTCACGCCGGAGAGAATGTCCAGCAGGTTGGAGACGCCCGCTTTGTTCTGCACGTCGTAGCGCACCACAGGCGGCTCGTCGGAGTCGGTGACCGCGCGCTTGAGCTTTTTCACCACCGATTTCGGATCTTCCAGCAGGCCGATAACGTTGTTGCGGTTATCGTCAGACTTGGACATCTTCTTGGTTGGCTCCAGCAGCGACATCACGCGCGCGCCGGATTTCGGAATAAACGGCTCTGGCACTTTGAATACGTCGCCGTAAAGCGCGTTAAAGCGCTGGGCGATATCACGGCTCAGCTCCAGATGCTGCTTCTGGTCTTCACCCACCGGCACCTGGTTGGTCTGGTACAGCAGGATGTCGGCCGCCATCAACACCGGATAGTCGAACAGGCCAGCGTTGATGTTTTCAGAGTAGCGGGCAGACTTATCCTTGAACTGGGTCATGCGGCTCAGCTCGCCGAAATAGGTATAGCAGTTCAGCGCCCAGCCCAGCTGCGCATGCTCCGGCACGTGAGACTGAACGAAAATGGTGCTCTTTTCAGGATCGATACCGCAGGCCAGATAGAGGGCCAGGGTGTCCAGGGTGGCTTTGCGCAGCTTCTCAGGATCCTGACGCGCGGTGATAGCATGCAAATCTACGATGCAGTAAATGCAATGGTAGTCATCCTGCATGCTGACCCACTGACGCAACGCACCCATGTAGTTACCAATGGTCAATTCACCTGAAGGCTGTGCGCCACTAAAAACGATGGGCTTAGTCATTATTCAATTCCTGATGTTCACTGTGCGAAAGCCCGAGTGCGGGCAACAAATCTTTGAAGTGGTCGAACACAACATCCGGCTCACTCAGCGTAATGGCCTCACCGTAGTTGTAGCCATAGGTTAAACCGACGGAAGGACACCCCGCCGCTCGGGCAGCCAGAATATCATTACGCGAATCCCCGACAAAGAGCAGCTCCGCAGGCGTTAAGGATAATTTTCCTGCCACCAGCAACAGCGGCTCCGGATGCGGCTTTTTGTTCTGCACGTCATCCCCGCCTACAATCACGGAGAAATATTTCGCGATATTGAGCGCCTCCAGCAGCGGCGCAACAAACGGCGTCGGCTTGTTGGTCACCAGTCCCAGCGGGATGCCTTTCGCGTGCAGCGCGCTCAGGGTTTCCTGGACGTCCGGGAAAAGGAAGCTCCCCTCCTCGACGGTCTCTTCGTAGAAGCGATCGAACAGCTTGCGCAGAATACGCAGCTGCTCATCCTGCGGGATATCGGCGTGATCGACGCTTGGTTTCCCCTGCGCGGAACGCTGCGACGCGCGTTCCTGACGAGCCCACGTCAACGCGCGCTCCATCAGGACATCGGCACCGTTGCCAATCCACGTAATCACACGATCTTCGCCCGCAACGGGCAGTTCCAGTGCATACAGCGCCTGATCGACGGCGCTCGTTAAGCCCGGCGCGCTGTCCACCAGCGTGCCGTCGAGGTCGAATGCCACACCCCGAATTGCCTGCAATTTATCCATGACTTACCTTCGCCAGCTCGCGGCGCATTTCATCAATGACTTTTTTGTAATCCGGTTGGTCGAAAATTGCCGAACCTGCAACGAACATATCCGCGCCCGCTGCCGCAATTTCGCCAATATTATTCACTTTCACACCGCCGTCCACTTCCAGACGAATATCATAGCCAGACTCGTCAATGCGACGGCGCACTTCGCGCAGCTTATCCAGCGTGTGAGGGATGAACGACTGGCCGCCAAAGCCCGGGTTAACGGACATCAGCAAAATCACGTCCAGCTTGTCCATCACGTAATCGAGATAGCTCAACGGTGTTGCCGGGTTAAACACCAGCCCCGCCTTACAGCCGTTCTCTTTGATCAGCTGCAGCGTGCGGTCAACATGCTCGGAGGCTTCCGGATGGAAAGTGATAATGCTGGCGCCCGCTGCGGCGAAGTCAGGCACGATGCGGTCGACAGGCTTCACCATCAGGTGAACGTCGATCGGTGCGGTAATGCCGTAGTTACGCAGGGCCTTGAGCACCATCGGACCGATGGTCAGATTGGGAACGTAGTGGTTATCCATAACGTCGAAATGGACGACATCTGCGCCAGCTGCGAGAGCTTCCGCTGTGTCTTCACCCAGGCGGGCAAAATCGGCCGACAGAATTGAGGGGGCAATCAAAAACTGTTTCATCCGCATCTCCTTGAAATGTGTTTACCGGCGGGCAAAACGGCTCAGGGGCGATAAAGAGCCAGGAGTTCGTCCACCTTTTTACGTGTGCCGCCGTTGCTGCTAATGCTACGCCGCACCTTAACCTGAAAATGCTTCGCGGCTTTGTACCATTCGCGCGTATCAGGGGTATCGTGATTTGAAATTAACACCGGAATTCTTTTGCTGACCAGTTTTTCCGCCATCTCCGCCAGGCGGGCCTGTTCGGCCGGGCTGAAGCTATTGGTGTGGTAGGCGGTGAAGTTCGCCGTCGCAGACAGCGGCGCATAAGGCGGATCGCAGTAGACCACCGAGTTTACGCCTGCCAGTTCCATGCACTCTTCATAGGATAGGCAGTGGAACTCTGCATTCTGCGCTTTCTTCGCAAAATGATACAGCTCGTCCTGCGGGAAGTACGGGCGCTTATAACGACCAAACGGCACGTTAAATTCGCCGCGCAGATTATACCGGCACAGGCCGTTGTAACCATGACGGTTGAGGTAAAGGAACAGCAGCGCGCGGCGGAACGGATCCTGGCTCTGATTAAATTCCGTGCGGAACTGATAGTAAACGTCAGGGTTGTTGTTCTCTGGCGTAAACAGCTTGCGCGCCTCTTCCACATACTCATCGGTACGCAGCTTAACGATGTTATAAAGGCTGATAAGGTCGCTGTTGATATCCGCCAGGATATAACGAGAAAAATCGGTGTTCAGGAACACCGATCCCGCACCCACGAAGGGCTCGATAAGACACTCGCCTTTTGGCAGGTGCTTTTTAATATCATCGAGCAGGGGGTATTTCCCCCCTGCCCATTTCAGAAAAGCGCGATTTTTTTTCATGCTGACTAACTGATTACACCTTCTCCGGCTGTGGAGAAAGCTCCGACAGCATCCTGCGCTTTAAACATTACTTCAGATCGGCCTGCACCTGATGAATCGGCTTCGCCCACGGGTTTTTCGCCTGAACGTCTGCTGGCAGTGTCGCCACGGCGCGCTTCGCTTCATCTTTGGAAGCATACACACCGCTCACCAGCACGTACCACGGCTGTCCGTTACGGGTTGTCTGATAAACCACATAGTTTTTCAGATTCGATTTCTTCGCCCAGCCGTTGAGGTTGTCATAGTTAGACGAACTGCTCAACTGCAGCGTGTAGTTGCTGGACGGTGCAGATTTCAGCGAACCGACGTTGCCAGCTGTTTTACCTGCTGCAGCACTGGAAGCCGTCGCCGTTGCGGCAGGCGCAGCGGTGGCAGCAGGTGCCGTTGTGGTTGCCGTCGCTTTCGGCGCAGTCTGCGTGACTGGCGCTTTGGCCGGCTCGCTCACGGCAGCCGTTTCAGAGCGTTTCGGCTGTGCCGGTGCGGCTTTCACTTCAGGCGCTTTTACCACGGCCTGAGGCTTGGTTTCACGCTTAGGCTCAATGACCGCCTGCTTACGTTCAGGACGCGTCGCAGTTTGCGTCTGGCGCGGTTTAGTTTCCGTTGCTGCCGTCTGCGGCTGCGCGGTAGCACCGTGGATCGGCGCGACGGTTGCAGGTTCAGTTGGCAGCGTAGAGTTAACCACAACGTTATCAACCTGCTGCTGGTTTTGCGGCTGCATCAGCGCATTGTTCAGGTCTCCCTGAACTTCAACACGCTGCTGGCCTTCGGGCGTGACAGGTGCCTGGCCCTGAGCAGGCGTTGATGAAACGGGCGGCAGAGAAACATCCTGCGGCTTCGTTGTGTTGCTGGCAGTCTGCTCAGCGGAAGTGGTGCCCGGCGCTGGCTGTGCACCATTCGCCTGATCCGTCGCATCATTACCGGAGAGGTTGATGCTCTTCTCTGCGGAGGCGGTTTGTTCGGTAGAGTTGGTGGACGGTGCTTTCAGCGCAGAGCCAATGCCAACAATCAGCAGCACAAGCACCAGAACGCCAAGTCCCATCATGATGTACTGACGGGAGGCCGGTTTCTGCGCAGCGGCTTTTTTACGTTTACGCGGGCGACGCTCTACAGGCTGTTCGTCCATTGAATCTTCTTCGGACTCATAATCCTCTTCTTCTCGCTCATCACGCGCGTTGCGGCTGCGCGAAGGGCGACGATCGTCTGCATCCAGATCAACATCGTCAAAGTTGATCTGCGGCTCGTTATCACGTTCTGAAGATTGACGAGAACGACCAGTACGACGATCGCTGGGATCGGGTTTCAGCTCGTCTTCTGGTTTGAATTCATCCATTTAACACCCCACTCAAAGGCTTATGCCTACGTCTTTGCATTTCGCCTGAAGCTAAACGACCACCGATAACAGTGGCCTGACCTTTCTAGTTGTTACGCCTGCTGGCAATCAGCAATGGCGCCAAGAACGACATCGTGCGACACTCCGCCGCGCACTTCACTCTTCCCTATTGCAAGCGGGAGTACAAGACGCATCTCACCTGCCAATACTTTTTTATCGCGCATCATGTGGGGTAAATACGCCTGCGCCGACATCTCCTGCGGCCCGGTTACCGGCAAACCTGCACGTTCAAGTAGCGCAATGATACGTGCCGTCTCTTCCGGTTTAAACTGCCCAAGACGTTCAGAGGTGCGGGCTGCCATGACCATGCCAGCCGCGACGGCTTCACCGTGCAGCCAGTTGCCGTAACCCATTTCGGCTTCAATGGCGTGGCCAAACGTATGCCCAAGATTCAGTAAAGCACGTAAGCCGGTTTCACGCTCGTCTGCCGCGACAACTTCTGCTTTCAGCTCACAACAACGACGAATGCAGTATGCCAGTTTCGCCTCATCCAGGCGCAGCAGCGCATCCATATTCTCTTCAAGCCAGTTAAAGAACTCGCCATCCAGAATAATGCCGTATTTGATCACTTCAGCCAGGCCAGAGGCCAGCTCGCGTTTCGGCAGGGTTTTCAGACAGTCGAGATCCACCACCACCGACGCAGGCTGGTAGAACGCGCCAATCATGTTTTTGCCGAGGGGATGGTTGACTGCCGTTTTGCCACCGACAGAGGAGTCGACCTGAGACAGCAACGTGGTCGGGATTTGAATAAAACGGACGCCACGCTGATAGCTTGCGGCCGCAAAGCCGGTCAGATCGCCCACAACACCGCCGCCCAGGGCAAGCAGTGTTGTATCGCGACCGTGCGGTTTTTGCAGCAATGCGGTAAAGACGGTATCGAGTACCGTCAGGCTTTTATACTGCTCGCCATCGGGCAGAATCACACTGTCGACTTTTACGCCTGCCTGCTCAAGCAGGTGGCGCACGCGGTCGAGATAAAGCGGAGCCAGCGTCTCATTGGTGACCAGCATCGCCTGATCACCCGCTTTTAGTGGTAAAAAGGAAGCTGGGTCGTTAAACAAACCAGCCGCGATGGTGATAGGGTAACTACGTTCCCCGAGAGTAACTGTAATCCTCTCCATGACGCGACATCCACCTTTAATGCTTTTACCCGCAGGCGAGTGTATTTAAAGCCAGAATCAGTTGCTTTCCAGCATATGAATAATCTGGTTTGCAACCACTTTAGCGCTCTGATCGTCAGTACGAATGGTCACATCGGCAATCTCTTCATACAGCGGATTGCGTTCGTCGGCCAACGCTTCCAGAACTTCGCGTGGTGGCGTTTCAACCTGCAGCAGCGGGCGCTTTTTATCGCGCTGCGTACGTGCCAGCTGTTTCTCAATGGTCGTCTCAAGATAGACCACTACGCCACGGGCGGAGAGACGGTTGCGGGTTTCGCGAGATTTCACAGAGCCGCCGCCTGTTGCCAGTACGATGCCCTGTTTTTCCGTGAGTTCGTTGATCACTTTTTCTTCTCGGTCACGGAAACCTTCTTCGCCTTCTACATCGAAAACCCAGCCCACATCAGCTCCGGTTCGTTTCTCAATCTCTTGATCAGAATCGTAAAATTCCATATTGAGTTGTTGAGCTAACTGACGCCCAATAGTGCTTTTGCCGGCACCCATAGGCCCAACCAGAAAGATATTGCGTTTCTCTGCCATTTTATCGGTACTACTAAGACTATTCGTTAATGGTAATCCCCGCTTCGCAGACACCCGGCGTAGCAGGACATGAACTGAAACCTCATATGCAATAGAGCGAGAGTCAGACTAAAAATTATCTCAATACTCCGGCTTGTTTGGCAACTGATTAAATCACCGCACCGGACGCATAAGGTAATAAGACGTAAGTCCAACTCAAATCGGTACTCCTTGTATGCTAATTCATGCCCCACGTCAAACATCTGCAACAAACTGAATGCAAAATCATTGCGGGGATCGTTACCCGTTAGTGAATACCGACCAGACGTGGCGTAATAAACACCACTAACTCACGCCGCTCATTATCTTTTCCATCATGGCGAAAAAGCTGTCCGAGCCAGGGGATGCTCCCAAGCCCGGGCACGCTGTCACTGCCGGTTTTGTTCTTTTGCGAGAAAATTCCCCCCAGCGCCAACGTTTCTCCACTTTTTACCTCCACCTGGGTTTCTATCTCTTGCTTATCGATGGCAAGCGTTTCGCCATCGGCCTGCTGCAGCACCTGTCCCGGCATGTTTTCACTGATGTGTAGCTTCAGGCGCACGCGCCCACCGGGCAATACTACCGGCGTGACCTCCATTCCGAGTACCGCCTCTTTGAACTCCACCGAGGTCGCCCCGCTTTCACCGCTTGAAACCTGATACGGGATCTCACTCCCCTGCTTAATGCTGGCCGGTTGCATGTGCGAGGCCAGCAGCCGCGGGCTGGCAATGATATCGACCTGCTGTTTTTGCTCCAGCGCAGAGAGTTCCAGATCCAGCAGCCTGCCGTTAATCCGCCCGATGTTAAACCCCACATGCGTGGTAGCACTGGCCACGGAAAGATCGCTGCCAAGCGTCGTGAGCTGTCCAACCTTGCCCGCCTCAGTGGCCTCGGCAAGGTTCCACTTCACCCCCAACTCTCGCAGGCTTTTTTCATTAATGGTGACAATGTGCGCCGCCAGTTCGACCTGCTCGACGGGAATATCCATCTGAGCCGCCCACTGCTGCAGCGCCTCCAGTACCACCTGGTTATCCCTGATGAGCAGACGGTTGGTGCGTTTGTCGACAGATAAACTCCCCTTTGGGCTCAGGAGCTTTTCAGCCGCTTTTTGCAGTTCTCCGGCATCCGCATAAGAAAATGGGATGCTGTGCGAGACCAGCGGAGCATCAAGCTGTCGACGCGCTCGCTCCTGCTCTAAACGTTCCCGCTGTTCACGCTGCCAGGCCGCGGTATGGACATAATAAATACCGCCCTCCTCTCGTAAAACGAGTCCGGCGCTGGTGACTACCGTCTGTAACGCCTGCCGCCAGGGAACGCGCGTCAGGTTAAGCGAGAGCGTGCCGCCGACATCCGGCGATACCACCAGATTACGGTTCTCCTGCGCAACCAGCGCCTGTAGCACCTGAACCACCGGCACGTCATCCACCACCAGCGTGACCGGCTTTGGCGCGGCGGCCCACAGCGGGCGGCTGAACGCCAGCAGCAACAGCACTATCCTTAACTTCATTTTTATCCTTTCCTTCTCGTTGCCACGCCCATTCTTCGGGATCGCATGTGTCACCCACATCAACAACCAGTTCCGTTTCATTGATGGCCGTTATCCGCCAGCCCGCCGGGAAACGATCATGCTCTTTCAGACGATGCCAGCGCCGTTGCCCATCCAGCAAAATACCAACGCGCTGCTGCCCTCCCACCATTCCGCGGTATTGCCACTGTGCCAGCTCGGCTGTGGCGCAGGGGTCGTCCGGCGGGCGAAACGGATCGCGCATGCCGGTCAACAGCAGCGCCGAGCAAACCAGCAGGTATCTCGCGCTATTTCGCATGTTCCAGCTCCAGCCTCAGGCGTAACGCCGTACTTTGTGGCGCAAGCGTAAAAGCAGCGACCCGCACATCCCGCTGCGCCAGCCGGGAAAAAAGAGGCGGGATCGCCTGCCACTCCGCCTCCAGCGCCAGTTCACCGCCGTTTTGCAACGGCTTCCAGTGAAGGAGCCTTGTACCCTCCCCCTGAAAATCGAGCGGTGAAAAGGGCTTTATCTCCAGTGCCGTCCGGGTTTGCGGGCTAAACGGCACCTGACTGGCGGTGGGCCACAGCGACGCGTTAGTCCTCGCCGCCTGGCTCAACTGCTGCCGCTGATCCGCACACTGCCTCTCTGCTGGCCGGAGCAATACACCCCATGCTGTCAGGCCCATCAGGAGAATACCCAGCCCCCCGCAGACCAGCCGACACCAGGGACGACTTTCACACCAGCGTTCTAGCAAGGTCTCCACGCATTACCCCTCGCTTTTCAGGTGCAGAGTGAACATCCAGCGCCCCTGGCTATCCTGCCGGAGTTCCCCCTCAGAACCGGGCGTAAAGCCGTCTATGTGCTCCAGCCCATTACGCAAGGCAGAAAGTGCCTGCAGGGTAGTGGCATATCCGATCAACATCAGAGCAGGAGGCTGATAACGCAGCTCTGTCAGCCATACCTGCGCAGGCATGGCCTCAGAAAGTGACTCCAGCACCGGTTGCCATGCGCGGCGTTGCGGCGTGCCCGCAGGGTTCTGCACCTCTGCGGTGGGTCGCTGGCGAGACACAAGACCACGCTGCACGGACTGCGTACCCGCCAGTTGAGCCTGCAGCGCGCGCAGCGTTACCAGATGATTCATCCTTACGCTAAAAACGGTCACCAGCATGAGCAGCAATGCGCCGACAAATACGCCGCCCCAGAAACGCAGGCATCGCGCGCGCCGCTGCTGACGCCAGGGCAGGAAGTTGGTCACGTTCATTCAGGCACCTCGCTCATGGCCAGCGCCAGCGCGACGGTATAGTCAGCCCCGCATTCGGGAAGAGGCGCATGCCAGCGCTGCAGCGTTTCCCATGGGGTTCGTTCGGCATCAAAGAACGCGATGTCATTCTGGTTGAGGGCCAGCAGCGCCGCCAGCTCAGTGACGTTTTCTGCTTCAGTGGTATAACGACGCCCCCACTGATGGCGCATAGCCCACAGCCAGTGATGCGCATCTCGCCAGGCGACGCACAGCGTCGGCGCTACCGCAGGCAGCAGGTTCGTCAGCGCGCTGGCATCCGGGGTGATGGTCGCCAGCCGCAAACGTAGCGTTTTCGCCAGATCAAGAAGCGTTTCAACCTCTTTGTTTTGTGCAGCAGTCACGTGAAACGTATTGCTGAAGGTGTCCTGGGTGTAGTCGAAACAGAGGGACTCTGTCGACATCTCCAGTTCGCGCGAAAACGCCGCCCCCATCCACGAGAGCTGCTCGCTGTCGCGCAATGCAAGAGCCGGTCGGGGCAACGTTTTTTGCAGAGTCCGTGCAGCAGGAAAGGAGAGAAATACCCGATGGTAGTGCGGGAGCGCTTTTCGCCAGTCGCGTAAGGCATCGGCCAGCGCTTCTGGCTGACAAATTTTGCCGTCACGAATGATGCCTTCGGCCAGAGAAATGGCCCACCAGCGGCGTAAGCACCAGCCGCCTCTCTCCCGGACCAGTGCCGTAATCAGGACCTTATCCTGTTGAATATGAACGCCCGTTTGCCATGTTTTGAAAGCCATGCTTCACGATCTCCTTATCGCCCGTCGCCTTGACGGCTATATCAATGAATCAGGCTTGCCTTTATACTACCGCGCGATTGTTTAGAAACTGCCCAAGTGAAACCAAATGGGAAATCTCCGGTGAAGTTCGTAAAGTATTTATTCATCCTTGCAGTCTGTTGCATTCTGCTGGGAGCAGGCTCGATTTACGGTTTGTACAAATATATTGAGCCACAGCTACCTGATGTCGCCACGCTCCGCGATGTGCGTCTCCAGATCCCAATGCAGGTCTATAGCGCCGATGGCGAGCTGATGGCGCAGTATGGCGAGAAGCGTCGTATCCCGCTGACCTTAAACCAAATTCCCCCCGTGATGGTGAAAGCTTTTATCGCCACGGAGGACAGCCGTTTCTACGAGCACCACGGTGTCGATCCGGTCGGGATTTTCCGTGCCGCAAGCATTGCGTTGTTCTCCGGTCACGCCTCCCAGGGGGCGAGCACCATTACGCAACAGCTGGCGCGTAACTTCTTCCTCAGCCCTGAAAAGACGCTGACGCGTAAGATCAAAGAGGTGTTCCTGGCGATCCGTATTGAGCAACTGCTGAACAAGGACGAGATCCTTGAGCTGTACCTCAATAAAATCTACCTGGGCTACCGTGCCTATGGCGTGGGGGCAGCCGCGCAGGTGTACTTCGGTAAGCCTGTTGAACAGCTCACCCTAAGCGAAATGGCAACCATTGCCGGTCTGCCAAAAGCGCCGTCCACGTTTAACCCGCTTTACTCGCTCGATCGCGCTACCTCACGTCGTAATGTCGTCCTGTCACGTATGCTGAGTGAAGGCTATATCAGCCAGAGCGAGTACGACCAGGCGCGTAACGACGTCATTGACGCCAATTATCACGCCCCTGAGATCGCCTTCTCTGCCCCTTATCTGACCGAAATGGTGCGCCAGGAGATGGTGAGTCGTTATGGCGACAAGGCCTATGAAGATGGCTATCGCGTGTACACCACCGTTACCCGTAAAGTGCAGCAGGCGGCTCAGGACGCGGTGCGCAATAACGTGATGGACTACGATATGCGTCACGGCTATCGCGGACCGTCGAACGTGCTCTGGAAAGTGGGCGAAAGCGCATGGGACAGCAAAAAAATCACCAGCACGCTGAAAGCGCTGCCAACCTATGGTCCGCTCCTTCCAGCCGTAGTGACGCAGGCCGATCCTCAGGAAGCCGTTGCGACGCTGGCGGACGGCACGTCCGTCTCCCTGCGCATGGACGGTATTCGCTGGGCGCGTCCATACCGTTCGGACACCCTGCAGGGGCCAACGCCGCGCAAGGTGACCGACGTGGTACAGGCCGGGCAGCAGATTTGGGTGCGCAAGTCAGGCGATGCCTGGTGGCTGGCGCAGGTACCGGATGTGAACTCGGCTCTGGTCTCCATCAACCCACAGAACGGGGCGGTAATGGCGCTGGTCGGCGGGTTCGATTTCAACCAGAGCAAATTTAACCGCGCCACGCAGGCGCTGCGTCAGGTGGGTTCCAACATCAAGCCGTTCCTCTACACGGCTGCGATGGATAAGGGACTAACGCTTGCCAGCATCCTAAACGACGTGCCGATCTCCCGCTGGGATGCCGGTGCCGGTTCCGACTGGCAGCCGAAGAACTCTCCTGCGGAGTATGCCGGTCCTATTCGTCTTCGCCAGGGTCTGGGGCAGTCGAAAAACGTGGTGATGGTGCGTGCCATGCGCGCGATGGGCGTCGACTATGCAGCAGAGTACCTGCAGCGCTTCGGCTTCCCGGCGCAGAACATCGTTCGCACCGAGTCGCTGGCGTTGGGCTCAGCCTCCTTTACGCCGCTTCAGGTCGCCCGCGGATACTCGGTGATGGCCAACGGCGGCTTCCTGGTTGACCCGTACTTCATCAGCAAAATCGAGAACGACCAGGGCGGCGTGCTGTTTGAAGCGAAGCCGAAAATTGCCTGCCCTGAATGTGATATTCCGGTCATTTACGGCAATACGCCGAAATCCGAGGTGCTCGAAAACAAAGACATGGAAGACCCTGCCGTTTCTCAGGAGCAGCCAAATATCGTCTTGCCGCAGCCGCAGCTGGAGCAGGCTAACCAGTCGCTGGTGGCGCAAACCGGCGCGCAGGAGTATGCCCCGCACGTGATCAACACGCCGCTGGCGTTCCTGATCAAGAGCGCGCTGAACACCAACATCTTCGGTGAACCCGGCTGGCAGGGTACCGGCTGGCGAGCAGGGCGCGATCTGCAGCGCCATGATATCGGCGGTAAAACCGGGACAACTAACAGCTCGAAAGATGCGTGGTTCTCCGGCTATGGGCCGGGCGTGGTGACGTCAGTCTGGATCGGTTTCGACGATCATCGCCGTGATTTAGGCCGTACCACGGCATCCGGCGCGATTAAAGATCAGATTTCCGGCTACGAAGGCGGCGCCAAAAGCGCGCAGCCGGCCTGGGATGCCTACATGAAATCCGTTCTTGAAGGCGTGCCGGAGCAGCCGCTGACGCCGCCACCGGGCGTGGTGACGGTCAATATTGACCGCAGCACCGGCCAGCTCGCTAACGGCGGTAATAGCCGTGCCGAGTATTTCATCGAAGGTACGCAGCCAACCACACAGGCGGTGCATGAGGTGGGTACAGAGATTATTGATAACGGCGAGACGCACGAGCTGTTTTAAGCATAAAAATGCCCGGTAAAAACCGGGCAAAGAATTGCAGGCCGGGTAAGGCGAAGCCGCCACCCGGCTTTTTTATGGCCTACAGCCGCCCTTGCCCCTTCAGCCACTCGCGAACCAGGAACAGCGCGCTCACGTTGCGAGCCTCGTTAAAGTCAGGGTCTTCAAGCAGATCCATCAGATGCGCCAGCGGCCAGCGAACCTGCGGCAGCGGCTCTGGTTCATCTCCCTCCAGCGATTCAGGATAGAGATCTTCAGCCACCACAATGTTCATTTTGCTGGAAAAATAGGACGGCGCCATGCTCAGTTTTTTCAGGAACGACAGTTCGTTCGCGCCAAAACCCACCTCTTCTTTCAGCTCGCGGTTTGCTGCTTCAAAGACCGTTTCACCCGGATCGATGAGCCCTTTCGAGAACCCAAGCTCGTAAGATTCCGTCCCCACGGCGTATTCGCGGATCAAAATCAGATGATCGTCGACGATAGGGACAATCATCACCGCTTCGCGCGAAGAGGGGCGCATACGCTCATAAACACGACGCACACCGTTGCTGAACTCCAGATCCACACTCTCGACGTTAAACAGGCGCGATTTGGCGACAGTTTCAACGTGCAGAATGGTGGGTTTTTGTAGTGGTTTGCTCATCTTGATGGGGTCTTAGCAGTGTGAACTGGCGTTATTGTGCGATATGCCGCACGGTTTCGGCAATGTCAATTGTTCTTTATTTACATTTATGCAACGCAGCAGGGATCAATCCTCAATTCAAAACAAATGTCAAGAGGTTGAAATGTTTCCAGGAATTTGCTGATATCGCGCCATGACAGGCTTTGCTATCATCACCGGTCACTGGGATGCGCTTTAAAATGCTCAAGTTCGACTCCATACTTGCCGATAGCCAGCCACAGACTCTCATTCAATGTAAAGGTGCTACTGACTACACCTGTAAGATAAGTAAGATGGGGAAAGCATGAGCACCATTTTGATTGTTCTCGCTGCTATGCTGGTCAGCGCATTGATTGCAGGGTGGCTGTACAGGCGACGCATACAGCGCCGTTACCGGCTGCCCTTTTTAAATGCCTTCGCGGGTGCGACAACGCGTAAACTCACGCAAGACGAGCGCGATGCAGTTGAAAACTATCTCGAAACGCTGAACCGTTCTCAGTTAACGCCTGGGCCGACGGGAGCCACGACTGCACCTGTCGCGCTTAAGCTTAACGCGCAAAGTGACACCGTGCTCTGCGTGACGCGCTCCATCACGCGCTACGGCATTACGACTGACGACCCCAACAAGTGGCGCTACTACCTGGATTCGGTTGAGGTGCATCTGCCTCCGTCCTGGGAGCAGTACATTAACGACGAAAACAGCGTTGAGCTAATTCACACCGATTCGCTGCCGCTGGTAATCTCGCTCAACGGCCATACCCTGAATGACTATCTTCACGAAGCCCCGCGCTTTGCGCTGGAACGCGCGAGTTCAACGCAGGCCTCTATTCGTGGTGAAGAGACCGAGCAGATTGAGCTGCTGAATATTCGTCAGGAGACGCATGAAGAGTATGCCCTGAGCCGTCCGGACGGTATTCGTGAAGCCATCCTGATCGTTGCCGCTTTCCTGCTCTTTTTTGTCTGCCTGCTGACGCCGGACGTCTTTGTCCCATGGCTGGCGGGTGGCGCGGTGTTGCTTCTTGCGGCCGGGCTGTGGGGGCTCTTTGCCCCGCCGGCCAAAACCTCGCTGCGGGAGATCCACTGCCTGCGCGGCACGCCAAAGCGCTGGGGCCTGTTCGGTGAGAACGATCAGGAGCATCTCAACAATATCTCACTCGGGATTATCGACCTGATCTACCCGCGCCACTGGCAACCGTGGATTGCGCAGGATTTAGGGCAGAAAACCGATATTGATATCTATCTTGACCGCCACGTTGTGCGACAGGGGCGCTTCCTGTCTCTGCATGATGAAGTGAAAAATTTCCCGCTTCAGCACTGGCTCCGCAGCACGGTCATCGCCGCCGGCGCCGGGCTGGTGTTTATCATGCTGCTGCTTTTCGTGCCGCTGGATATGCCCATCAAATTTACCCTGTCGTGGATCAAAGGCGCGCAGACCATCGAGGCGACCAGCGTCAACCAGCTCGATGAAGCGGGTGTACGGGTGGGCGATACGCTGCGCCTGAAAGGCACCGGAATGTGTAATATCCATACCCCGGGGGCGTGGAACACGCGCCAGAATTCACCGTTCACGCCGTTCGACTGTTCGCAAATTATCTGGAACGACGCCCCGCCGCTGCCGCTGCCGGAATCCGAAGTGGTGAATAAAGCCACGGCGCTGACCCAGACGGTCAACCGCCAGCTGCACCCGAAACCGGACGATGATTCACGCGTCAGCCCCGCGCTGCGTTCCGCCATCCAGAAATCAGGCATGATTCTGCTGGATGATTTTGGCGACATTGTCCTGAAAACCCAGGACTTATGCTCCTCGCAGGATGAGTGCATACGCCTCAAGAACGCGCTGGTTAACCTCGGGAACAGTAAAGACTGGGACTCGCTGGTGAAACGCGCCGAGGCGGGACGACTGGATGGCGTCAACGTGCTGCTGCGTCCGGTCAGCGCGGAATCGCTTGATAACCTGGTCGCCACCTCGACATCGCCGTTTATGATGCGCGAAACCACCCGGGCGGCTCAGGCGCTCAACAGTCCGGCACCGGGCGGCTTTGTGATTGCCAGCGATGAAGGCAGCGACCTGGTCGATCAGCCTTACCCGCAGGTAGCGCTTTATGACTACCCGGCCCAGGAGCAGTGGAGCCAGTTCCAGCGTCTGGCGCAGATGCTGATGCAAACGCCGTTCAGTGCCGAAGGGATTGTCACAAGCATCTACACCGACGCCAACGGCACGCGCCATATCGGCCTGCACCGGATGCCGGACAGCGCAGGATTGTGGCGTTACATTGGCACCTCTCTGCTGATGATCGCCATGCTGATCGCCATTTTCTGGAACGGTTTTATGGCCCTGCGCCGCTACCAGCGCTCCCGCACGCGTCTGGCGGAGATCCAGCAATATTATGAGAATTGCCTCAATCCTAAGCTGATCCCCTCCTCTGAGAGCCTGATCTGATAACGTCGTTGCGCGACAAGATGTGCTACCCTGTCGCGCACGTTTCTTCTGGCTGGAGTTCCCCCCTATGCATCTTGATATCGACTGGCAGCAGGTCGACACCGTTCTGCTGGATATGGACGGCACGCTGCTCGATCTCGCCTTTGATAACTATTTCTGGCAAAAGCTGGTGCCGGAAACCTATGGTGAGCAGCAGGGTATCTCCCCGGCAGAAGCGCAGGCGTTCATTCGTTCGCAATATAGCGCGGTGCAACATACGCTAAACTGGTACTGTCTGGACTACTGGAGCGAGCGCCTCGGTTTGGATATTTGTGCCATGACCACTGCCCAGGGACCACGCGCCGTGCTGCGCGAAGATACGGTTCCCTTCCTGGACGCGCTGAAAGCAAGCGGCAAGCGCCGTATTTTGCTGACTAACGCGCATCCACATAACCTGGCCGTGAAGCTGGAGCATACGGGACTGGCGTCGCACCTTGATTTATTACTTTCCACCCACACATTTGGTTATCCGAAAGAGGATCAGCGGTTGTGGCATGCGGTGAAGGAAGAGACCGGCCTGCAGCCGGAGCGCACGCTGTTCATTGACGACAGCGAGCCTATTCTGGATTCTGCGGCAACGTTTGGCATTCGCTACTGTCTGGGTGTCACTAATCCTGACTCTGGTCTGGCTGAAAAAAGCTATCTGCGCCATCCGGGACTGAACGACTACCGCCAGATGATCCCCTCACTGACCGTGAAGGAGACGCCATGAAAGAAAAGCCCTCAGATGGGGTAAGACTGGATAAATGGCTGTGGGCAGCCCGTTTTTATAAAACGCGCGCCCTTGCCCGTGAAATGGTTGACGGCGGTAAAGTGCATTACAACGGCCAGCGCAGCAAGCCGAGCAAGCTGGTTGAGCTGAACGCCACCTTAACGCTGCGCCAGGGCAACGACGAACGTACGGTAGTGATTAAAGCCATTACCGAACAGCGGCGGCCCGCATCGGAAGCCGTACTGCTTTACGAAGAGACGGCTGAAAGCGTTGAAAAGCGCGAGAAGACCGCGCTGGCGCGCAAAATGAATGCGCTGACCATGCCCCACCCGGACCGGCGACCGGATAAAAAAGAGCGCCGCGATCTGATGAAATTTAAACACGGTGAGAGCGAGTAACCCTCACCCGCACGAGAGATGAAAATGGCCCAACACGACCAATTACACCGCTATCTGTTTGAACAATTCGCCGTGCGCGGCGAGCTGGTCACCGTATCCGAAACCTGGAAACAGATTCTGGAAAACCACAACTACCCGCTGCCGGTGAAGACCCTGTTGGGCGAACTGCTGGTTGCCACCAGCCTGCTGACCGCAACGCTGAAGTTTGCCGGTGATATCACCGTGCAGCTGCAGGGTGACGGCCCGATGACGCTGGCGGTGATCAACGGCAATAACCAGCAGCAGATGCGCGGCGTAGCGCGCGTTCAGGGCGACGTTCCTGAAAATGCTGATCTCAAAACGCTGGTGGGCAATGGCTACCTGGTGATCACCATCTCCCCGGAGGAAGGTGAACGCTATCAGGGCGTGGTCGGTCTGGAAGGCGATACCCTGGCAGCCTGCCTGGAAGATTACTTCATGCGCTCCGAACAGCTGCCGACGCGTCTGTTCATCCGTACCGGTGAAGTGGACGGCCAGCCTGCTGCGGGCGGCATGCTGCTGCAGGTTCTGCCAGCGCAGGACGCGCAGACCAATGACTTTGAGCATCTGGCGACGCTGACCGAAACCATCAAGGCGGAAGAGCTGTTCAACCTGTCGGCGACCGACGTGCTGTGGCGTCTGTACCACGAAGAAGAAGTAACCGTGTACGATCCGCAGTCCGTGGAGTTTAAGTGCACCTGCTCGCGCGAGCGCTGCGCTGGCGCACTGAAAACTCTGCCGGATGAAGAGATCGACAGCATCATGGCTGAAGACGGCGAAATTGATATGCACTGTGACTACTGCGGTACGCACTACGTGTTCAATTCAATGGATATCGCTGAAATCCGCAATAACGCCTCTCCGGCGGATCCGCAGGTTCATTAATACGCTACCCCTCACCCTGCCCTTTCCCTTTGCGGAGAGGGTTAGGGTGAGGGGCAAAAATCTCCCGAAAGCTGAATCGTTTTCCCTGTGTAACTCTTACGTAATTTTCTTACATGTATGCGATTACATTCACATTCTCTCCGATAAAATCACCACCTCTTAACCTTTTCGGAACATTTTCCCCAACCAAAAAGCGATTCCTGCGATAATCCGCCTGCACTGTGACTGGAGTCGCAGCGTTTTCCGTTAGTAAGGGTTTTATCCAGATGCACAAATCTATGAGCCCCGTCGCGGTTAACATCCCCAGAAAAACCCTACAATTTCAGGCAGTACATATTGGCTAAGGAGCAGTGATATGCGTGTTACTGGTTTAACCCCGCAAGATCTCAAGGCTTATGGTATTCACGACGTCCAGGAAATCGTCTACAACCCCGATTACGATACGCTGTATCAGGAAGAGCTCAATCCAGCACTGGAAGGATACGAGCGCGGTGTGTTGACGAACCTTGGTGCTATCGCCGTCGATACCGGTATCTTTACCGGTCGTTCGCCGAAAGATAAGTATATCGTCCGAGACGAAACTACCCGCGATACGCTGTGGTGGGCTGACAAGGGCAAAGGGAAGAACGACAACAAACCGCTCTCCCCGGAAACCTGGCAGCATCTGAAAGGGCTCGTCACCCATCAACTTTCCGGTAAGCGTCTGTTCATTGTCGACGCTTTCTGCGGCGCTAACGCCGACACCCGCCTTTCCGTGCGTTTCATTACCGAAGTGGCCTGGCAGGCGCATTTCGTTAAGAATATGTTTATTCGTCCGACCGACGAAGAGCTGCAGGACTTCACACCTGACTTCATCGTGATGAACGGTGCGAAATGCACTAACCCACAGTGGAAAGAGCAGGGTCTGAACTCCGAAAACTTCATTGCCTTCAACCTGACCGAACGTATTCAGCTGATCGGCGGTACCTGGTATGGCGGCGAAATGAAGAAAGGGATGTTTTCGGTCATGAACTACCTGCTGCCGCTGCGCGGTATTGCCTCTATGCACTGCTCGGCGAACGTCGGCGAGAAAGGCGACGTAGCGGTGTTCTTCGGTCTTTCCGGCACCGGGAAAACCACGCTCTCCACCGATCCAAAACGCCGTCTGATTGGCGATGACGAACACGGCTGGGACGATGACGGGGTGTTTAACTTCGAAGGCGGTTGCTACGCGAAGACCATTCGCCTGTCTGAAGAGGCCGAGCCGGATATCTTCCACGCGATCCGCCGCGACGCGCTGCTGGAAAACGTCACCGTGCGTGCCGACGGCTCTATCGACTTCGACGATGCGTCAAAAACCGAAAACACCCGCGTCTCTTACCCGATCTACCACATCGACAACATCGTGAAGCCGGTGTCAAAAGCGGGCCATGCCACGAAGGTGATTTTCCTGACGGCGGATGCGTTCGGCGTGCTGCCACCGGTGTCTCGCCTGACCGCCAGCCAGACGCAGTACCACTTCCTCTCTGGCTTTACCGCCAAGCTGGCGGGTACCGAGCGTGGCGTCACGGAGCCAACCCCAACCTTCTCCGCCTGCTTCGGTGCGGCATTCCTGTCGCTGCACCCGACGCAATACGCTGAGGTGCTGGTGAAACGCATGCAGGCATCCGGCGCGCAGGCCTACCTGGTGAATACCGGCTGGAACGGTACCGGCAAACGTATCTCCATCAAAGATACCCGCGCCATTATCGACGCCATTCTGGATGGTTCTCTGGATAACGCTGAAACCTTCACGCTGCCGATGTTCGATCTGGCCATTCCGACGGAACTGCCGGGTGTGGACACGCGTATCCTCGACCCGCGCAATACCTACGGTTCGCCGGAACAGTGGCGCGAGAAGGCGGAATCGCTGGCGAAGCTGTTTATCGAGAACTTCGAGAAGTACACCGATACCCCGGCGGGTGCTGCGCTGGTGAGTGCGGGACCGAAGCTGTAGGTAAAAGCAAAAAGGCAACGAAAGTTGCCTTTTTTAATGTTTTCTCCCTCTCCCCGTGGGAGAGGGCCGGGGTGAGGGCATCAGACCGCACTATCCCTCTTTCACCTGCCCCCGCGTCACCGGAACCGGCAACCAGGCGCGAATGCTCAACCCGCCCCGCTCGCTGGTACCAATCTCCAGCAATCCGTTATGGTTATCCACAATACGCTGCACAATCGCCAGGCCTAAGCCCGTACCGCTGGTGCTGCGCGCGCTATCGCCGCGCACAAATGGCTGGAACAGATGCTTACGCTGCTCGGGCTTAATGCCCGGGCCGTCGTCTTCCACCTGGAACCAGGCGCGGTTGAGTTCAGACCCGCTGCTAACCTTAATCCAGCCGTTACCGTAGCGCGCCGCGTTAACCACCATATTGGCCACCGCACGCTTAATGGAAAGCGGGTGCATACGAACCTGAATTTCACCGTCCTGAAGGTCAGTATCAATTTCACGCTCATAACCACTTTCTGCGGCCACCACTTCGCCCAGCACCGCGTTCAGATCGGCCATTTCCATCGGCATCTCCTGACCGGTGCGCAGGTAGTCGATGAACTGCTCGATGATGGCGTTACACTCTTCGATGTCCTTGTTAATAGACTCGGCGAGATAACCGTCCTCTTCACCCATCATCTCCGTCGCCAGACGAATACGCGTTAGCGGGGTGCGCAGGTCATGACTGACGCCGGCCATCAGCAGCGTACGGTCATCCGCCAGCTGCTTAACGCCTGCCGCCATGTGGTTAAACGCGCGCGTTACTGAGCGCACTTCAGAGGCACCATATTCGCGCAGTGGAGGAGGAATAATGCCTTTACCGACCTGCAGCGCCGCGTGCTCCAGGTCGACCAGCGGTCGGTTCTGGATACGGATAAACAGCCACGCGCCGCCTATCGCCAGCAGCATAATGGCAAGGGTATAGCGGAACAGCGGCGAGAAATCGCCCTGATGGATTTCAGTCAGCGGAACGCGTACCCAGATGTTGGGTGACAGCCAGGTTTTCAGCCAGACGACGGGCGAGCTTTTGTTGACCTCAACGCGCACTTCCGTCGGGCCACCCAGCTGCTGCGCCATCTGCTGGCTGAGGAATTCATAGTGCTGCGCCCAGCGCAGGCCAGCATCTTCCGCCGCTTCATTGGAGTAAAGCGAAATGCCCAGTTCACGGTAGATTTCACGGCGAAATGCCGGGGGAACAACCAGCTGCGTGCCGTCCTCCAGCTGCAGCTTATCGGTCATCAGCATACGCACTTCGTAGGCCAGGACCTTATTAAACTGCTGGAGGCTCGGCAGAATCGCAAAGTTCAACACCACCAGGTAGGTCGTCACCAGGCTGACGAACAGCAGGGTGACGATCAGTAAGAGGGTGCGGGCAAACGAGCTTCGCGGCGAGAAGCGCATTCGCCTCATGCTTTAGAGCCGTCCGGAACGAACACGTAGCCCAGACCCCATACGGTCTGAATATAACGAGGATGCGCCGGATCTTCTTCCACCATGCGGCGCAGGCGGGAAATTTGCACGTCGATGGAGCGTTCCATTGCGGAGTATTCGCGACCGCGCGCCAGGTTCATCAGCTTGTCGCGGGAAAGCGGCTCGCGCGGGTGGCTGACCAGCGCTTTCAGTACGGCAAACTCGCCGCTGGTGAGCGGCATTGGCTCATCTTCACGGAACATCTCGCGCGTGCCGAGGTTCAGCTTGAACTTGCCGAAGGCAATCACCGCCTCTTCCTGGGACGGCGCGCCCGGCAGTTCATTCGCCTGACGGCGCAGCACGGCACGAATACGCGCCAGCAGCTCGCGCGGGTTAAACGGTTTTGGAATGTAGTCGTCGGCGCCGATTTCGAGGCCCACGATACGGTCAACTTCTTCGCCCTTCGCCGTAACCATGATGATCGGCATCGGGTTGCTCTGGCTGCGCAGACGGCGGCAGATAGAAAGCCCGTCTTCACCCGGCAGCATCAGGTCGAGAACCATCAGATGGAAAGATTCGCGGGTCAGCAGACGGTCCATCTGCTCAGCGTTCGCGACGCTACGAACCTGGAAGCCCTGCTCGGTCAGATAACGCTCAAGCAGCGCGCGCAGGCGCATGTCGTCATCCACGACCAGAATTTTGTAGTTTTCTTGCATTGTGTGTACTCCCAAAGGTTCGGATAGTCTTTGTAACAGCGTATTCTAAAAAAGTGCACGTATTCGACCAGTTAATTCTGGTATAAATTCTAGTCGAAATTGTTACAAAGCATATTTAACAGCAGCTTATCTGTTCATTTCATCACATAAATCATTATTAATCCTGTCTGTTACACTGTGTGGTACGTATTGTGCGCAAAACAGAGAACCGGCAGCAAAGGCAGCACCATGAAAACGCCCCTGATCACCCGCGAAGGGTACGAAAAGCTCAAAAAAGAGATGGATTACCTGTGGCGCGAAGAGCGTCCTGAAGTAACCAAAAAGGTGACCTGGGCGGCAAGCCTGGGCGATCGCAGCGAAAATGCTGATTATCAGTACAACAAGAAGCGGCTGCGTGAAATTGACCGCCGGGTACGCTATCTGACGAAGTGTCTTGAGAATCTAAAAATCGTCGATTACTCCCCGCAGCAGGAGGGCAAAGTGTTCTTCGGCGCGTGGGTGGAGATTGAAAACGACGATGGTGACACCCTGCGTTTTCGCATCGTCGGTTACGATGAAATTTTTGGTCGTAAAGATTACATTTCTATCGACTCCCCGATGGCCCGCGCGCTGCTGAAAAAGGAAGTGGGCGATTTAGCCGTCGTTCAGACCCCAGCCGGTGAAGCCAGCTGGTACGTCAATGAGATCGTCTACGTAAAATAGTCCGAGAGCGCCCTCCCCGGCTGGCATTTTGCCGTGTCAGCCCGTAT
Source organism: Enterobacter sp. 725m/11 (assembly GCF_011683705.1). Taxonomy (NCBI): domain Bacteria; kingdom Pseudomonadati; phylum Pseudomonadota; class Gammaproteobacteria; order Enterobacterales; family Enterobacteriaceae; genus Enterobacter; species Enterobacter sp. 725m/11. Next base: position 50,175 of record NZ_JAAQOK010000008.1, read on the forward strand.
AACTATCCCCTGATTTTTGACCCACAAGATGATAAAGCCATGATGAAAGATTCGCTCTGCCGCATTATTGCGGGTGAACTTCAGGCCAGAGCCGAACAGGTAGAAGCTGCCGTTCGCCTGCTTGATGAAGGGAACACCGTGCCGTTTATTGCACGTTATCGTAAGGAAGTCACAGGCGGTCTGGATGACACGCAGCTGCGTAACCTGGAGACCCGCCTGGGTTATCTGCGCGAGCTGGAAGAACGTCGTCAGGCGATCCTCAAATCCATCGGCGAACAGGGCAAGCTGACCAGCGAGCTGGAAAGCGCCATTAACGGCACCCTGAGCAAAACCGAACTCGAAGATCTCTATCTGCCGTACAAACCGAAGCGCCGTACCCGCGGGCAGATTGCGATTGAGGCGGGCCTTGAGCCGCTGGCAGAGCTGCTGTGGAATGAGCCATCTCACGACCCGGAAACCGAAGCGGCGAAATTCGTCGACGCCGACAAAGGTGTCGCTGACACCAAGGCCGCTCTGGACGGCGCGCGCTACATTCTGATGGAGCGCTTCGCGGAAGACGCCGCCCTGCTGGCCAAAGTGCGTGATTATCTATGGAAGAACGCCCACATCGTCTCTACCGTCGTCGCGGGCAAAGAGGAAGAAGGCGCGAAGTTCCGCGACTACTTCGATCACCACGAACCGATTTCGACCACCCCGTCTCACCGCGCGCTGGCGATGTTCCGCGGCCGCAACGAAGGCGTGCTCCAGCTCTCCCTGAACGCCGACCCGCAGTTTGACGAGCCGCCGAAAGAGAGCCACTGCGAGCAGATTATTATCGACCATCTCGGCCTGCGCCTGAACAACGCCCCGGCGGACAGCTGGCGCAAAGGCGTGGTGAGCTGGACCTGGCGCATCAAGGTGCTGATGCACCTGGAAACCGAGCTGATGGGCACCGTGCGCGAGCGCGCGGAAGATGAAGCGATCAACGTCTTCGCCCGTAACCTGCATGACCTGCTGATGGCCGCTCCTGCGGGCCTGCGCGCCACCATGGGGCTCGATCCGGGCCTGCGTACCGGCGTGAAGGTGGCGGTCGTTGACGGCACCGGCAAGCTGGTCGCCACCGATACCATTTACCCGCACACCGGCCAGGCAGCGAAAGCCGCCGTCGTGGTGGCGGCGCTGTGCGAGAAGTACAACGTGGAGCTGGTTGCCATCGGTAACGGCACCGCATCACGCGAAACCGAGCGTTTCTACCTCGACGTGCAAAAGCAGTTCCCGAAAGTGACGGCACAGAAAGTGATCGTCAGTGAAGCGGGCGCATCGGTCTATTCCGCCTCTGAGCTGGCGGCGCAGGAATTCCCTGACCTGGACGTTTCCCTGCGCGGCGCGGTCTCCATCGCCCGTCGTCTGCAGGATCCGCTGGCGGAGCTGGTGAAGATCGATCCGAAATCCATCGGCGTGGGCCAGTATCAGCACGACGTGAGCCAGACGCAGCTGGCGCGCAAGCTGGACGCGGTCGTGGAAGACTGCGTAAACGCCGTCGGCGTGGACCTGAACACCGCTTCCGTTCCTCTGCTGACCCGCGTGGCGGGCTTAACCCGCATGATGGCGCAGAACATCGTCGCCTGGCGCGATGAGAACGGCCAGTTCCAGAACCGTCAGCAGCTGCTGAAAGTGAGCCGTCTGGGGCCGAAAGCGTTTGAGCAGTGCGCGGGCTTCCTGCGCATCAACCACGGCGATAACCCGTTGGATGCCTCTACCGTTCACCCGGAAGCGTATCCAGTGGTGGAACGCATCCTGGCCGCCACCCAGCAGGCGCTGAAGGATCTCATGGGCGACAGTAGCGCTCTGCGTAACCTGAAAGCCGTTGATTTCACCGACGACAAATTTGGTGTACCAACCGTTACCGACATTATCAAAGAGCTGGAAAAACCGGGCCGCGATCCGCGTCCTGAGTTCAAAACGGCGACCTTTGCTGACGGCATCGAGACCATGAACGATCTCCTGCCGGGCATGGTGCTGGAAGGCGCGGTGACCAACGTCACCAACTTCGGCGCGTTTGTGGATATCGGCGTGCACCAGGACGGTCTGGTGCATATCTCTTCCCTTGCCGACAAGTTCGTTGAAGACCCGCACACCGTGGTCAAAGCGGGCGACATCGTGAAGGTGAAAGTGCTGGAGGTGGATCTGCAGCGCAAGCGTATCGCCCTGACCATGCGTCTGGATGAGCAGCCGGGCGACACCAGCGCGCGCCGTGGCGGCAACGGCGGAGGCCGCGAGCAGCAGCGTCCGGCCACGAAAGCCACAAAACCGCGCGGGCGTGACGCGCAGCCTGCGGGCAACAGCGCGATGATGGACGCGCTGGCGGCGGCGATGGGTAAGAAACGCTAAGGTAACCCCCCTCACCCTACCCCTCTCCCCAAAGGGGAGAGAGCCGGGGTGAGGGGAATAAAATCCTCTCGAAATATATGAAACCGATTGCACACCCATATTCAAACCGCTATTTATCACTCCATTAACAAATACGCTTTTTATTCCTTCCCGGGTAATTCTGCAAATATTGAGCAAGGTCAATCAGACCGCAAATTAATACGATTAACAACATCCCGTCACATTTTTATTATTGCTGATAAAAACTATTCTCATTATCATCGCAGTGTAGATTATTTAACCTCTCGTGGAATCAGGCATTATGCAATTCACTCCAGACAGTGCATGGAAAATTACCGGTTTTACCCGCGAAATTAGCCCGGCCTATCGGCAGAAGCTGCTGTCACTTGGCATGCTGCCCGGCTCATCATTCCAGGTCGTGCGTGTGGCGCCGTTGGGCGATCCTGTTCATATCGAAACCCGGCGCGTAAATCTGGTTCTGCGCAAAAAAGACCTCGCATTAATTGAAGTTGAATCTTTATCCCGTTAACAAGCCAGCGGTTTCGGTGGGTCTAATACAATGAAAAAATTAACTATTGGCTTAATTGGCAATCCTAATTCCGGCAAGACAACCTTATTTAATCAGTTAACCGGCGCGCGCCAGCGCGTGGGAAATTGGGCAGGCGTAACGGTTGAACGTAAAGAAGGCCAGTTCACGACAACGGACAATCAGGTCACCCTGGTTGACCTTCCCGGAACCTACTCCTTAACCACGATTTCATCCCAGACTTCGCTCGATGAGCAAATTGCCTGCCACTACATTCTAGGCGGCGACGCGGATCTGCTGATCAACGTGGTCGACGCTTCGAACCTCGAGCGAAACCTTTACCTGACGCTACAGCTGCTGGAGCTGGGGATCCCCTGCATCGTGGCGCTCAACATGCTCGACATTGCGGAAAAACAAAAGCTGCGCATCGACGTCGATGCGCTCTCCGCGCGCCTGGGCTGTCCGGTGGTTCCGCTGGTCTCGACCCGCGCTCGCGGTATCGACGCCCTTAAGCTGGCGATTGACCGCCACGCGGGAAACCGCGACGTTGAGCTGGTGCACTACGCCCAGCCGCTGCTGCGCGAAGCCGAACGGCTGGCGCAGGAAATGGACAACAGCATGCCTGCAAAACAGCGCCTGTGGCTCGGCCTGCAGATGCTGGAAGGGGATATCTACAGCCGCGCCTATGCCGGACATGCGGCGGATAAACTGGACGTGGCCCTCGCCCGTCTCAGCGACGAGCTGGACGATCCGGCGCTGCACATCGCCGATGCGCGTTATCAGGCCATTGCGTCAATTTGCGACGTGGTCAGCAACGCCCTTACCGCAGAGCCCAGCCGCTTCACGGCGGCGGTGGATAAGATTGTGCTCAACCGCTTCCTCGGCTTACCCATCTTCCTGCTGGTGATGTACGTGATGTTCCTGCTCGCGATTAACATCGGTGGCGCGCTGCAGCCGATTTTTGACGCCGGTTCTGTCGCGGTCTTCGTACACGGTATTCAGTGGGTAGGTTACACCCTGCACTTCCCGGAATGGCTGACCATCTTCCTTGCCCAGGGGATTGGCGGCGGTATCAACACCGTTCTGCCGCTGGTACCGCAGATCGGCATGATGTATCTGTTCCTCTCGTTCCTCGAAGATTCCGGCTACATGGCGCGCGCCGCCTTCGTGATGGACCGCCTGATGCAGGCGCTTGGCCTGCCGGGAAAGTCCTTCGTCCCGCTGATCGTCGGCTTCGGCTGTAACGTGCCGTCGGTAATGGGCGCGCGCACCCTGGATGCACCGCGTGAACGACTGATGACCATTATGATGGCGCCGTTTATGTCCTGCGGTGCGCGTCTGGCAATCTTTGCCGTCTTCGCGGCAGCCTTCTTTGGCCAGCAGGGCGCGCTGGCGGTCTTCTCGCTGTACGTGCTGGGCATCGTGATGGCGATCCTGACCGGCTTAATGCTCAAGCACACCATCATGCGCGGTGAAGCGTCACCGTTTGTAATGGAGCTTCCGGTCTATCACGTCCCGCATCTGAAAAGCCTGGCGATCCAGACCTGGCAGCGCCTGAAAGGCTTTGTGCTGCGCGCCGGTAAGGTGATTGTTATTGTCAGTATTTTCCTGAGCGCGCTGAACAGCTTCACCCTCACCGGTCAGGCGGCAGATAACATCAACGACTCTGCCCTCGCCTCCGTCAGCCGCGTCATCACGCCGGTCTTCAAACCGATTGGCGTGCAGGAGGATAACTGGCAGGCGACCGTGGGCCTGTTCACCGGTGCGATGGCGAAAGAGGTGGTCGTCGGGACCCTGAACACGCTCTACACCGCAGAGAACATTCAGGAGCAGGAATTTAACCCGGCGGAGTTCCACCTCGGTGACGAACTGCTGGGGGCCGTAGAGGAGACCTGGCAGAGCCTGAAAGGCACCTTCAGCCTGAGCGTGCTGGCTAACCCGATTGAGGCCAGCAAAGGCGATGGCGAAATGGCGACCGGTGCCATGGGCGTGATGGGCGAGAAGTTTGGCAGCGCGTCAGCGGCCTACAGCTATCTCATCTTCGTTCTGCTCTATATTCCGTGCATCTCGGTGATGGGGGCGATTGCCCGTGAGTCCAGCCGCGGCTGGATGGGCTTCTCCATTCTGTGGGGGCTGAATATCGCCTACTCGCTGGCGACGCTGTTTTACCAGACCGTTAACTTCAGCCAGCATCCGCGCTACAGCCTGGTCAGCATCCTGGCGGTCATCCTGTTTAACGTGATTGTGATTGGCCTGCTGCGCCGGGCGCGAAGCCGCGTTGATATCAACCTGCTGGCGACGCGTAAAACCCCGGCCACCTGCTGCAACAGCCCGGCTGGCGACTGTCACTAAGGGGAAAAACAGATGGCATCGTTGATTCAGGTTCGTGACTTACTGGCATTACAGGGACGCATGGAGGCAAAACAGCTCAGCCTTAGCCTGCATACGCCGCAGCCGATGATCGATGCCATGCTGGAGCGCCTGGAAGCCATGGGTAAAGCCGTGCGGATTCAGGACGAAGCGGAGGGTTGCCTCTCCGGCAGTTGTAAAAGCTGTCCGGAAGGAAAGGCCTGTCTCAGGGAGTGGTGGGCACTGCGCTAATAAAGCCGGGCATTGCTGCCCGGTTTTATCGTATTACTTATAGACGTCCGCAGTAGCGCGTACGTTTTTGGTCTGTTTTTCTGCGCTGGTGACGACGAAGTATGTCCCGCCCAGCTCATCCGCTTTCTTCGACAGCTCTTTTCTTGCATCCATCGGCGCGGTGGTGTCAGACGTAGAAATCTCACCAATTTTCGTCAGATTCATCCCGGCAACTTTATCTTTTTCCAGCTCTTTTGCCGCAAAAACGCCAAATGACAGTGACCCAATAACCAGAGAAGTGACAATACCTGTAACAAGTTTCATAGCCTGACTCTCCATAGGATTGTTGTTTTGATCATCGTAGGCAGAACAACCGCAACGACATCTGGAGTATGGTTGCGGTGTGTAACTTTTTCCAGGCTGGATAGAAAATAATCAGTCTAAACGTTGACTTAACGCAACCAACGCTGAACAAAATTCCGTCGGATGAGAGATAAACGGCGCATGCGCGGCTTTTGCTATGACCTGTGATTCGCTGTCCGGCCAGAGGGAATCCAGAAGTGGGACCACTTTGCGCGGCACCAGCCCGTCGAGATAACCATAGATGCGCAGGTGCGGCATGCTCAGCCCAGCCAGCGGCTCACGCAGATCGGCCGTTTTCAGGATCTCCAGACCGCCGTTAAGCACCTCAACGTCCGGCATCGGCAGTGAGAGCACCACCTGCTTTAACGCTCTGGCATCCTGACGCGCGGTTTCGGTGCCCATCGTCTGCAAGGCGAGGAATCGCTCGACGGTCCGCTGGAAATCGTCGCTCAGCTGCTGCTGGAAGCCCGCCAGAACGTCAGGTTTGATGCCGGGCCACGCCTCTTTTGCGCTAAAGCATGGCGACGAGGCCACGGTGACCAGCGCCCTAACGCGCTCGGGCCAGGAGAGCGCAATCTGGCTTGCCACCAGCCCGCCCAGACTCCAGCCCAGCCAGATGGCATATTGCGGCGCGGCGTCTACAACGTGCTGCGCCATTTCATCAAGCGACATCGCGCCAAAGCCACGGCTGCGACCATAGCCCGGCAGATCAACCAGATGTAACGTAAATTGCGAGGCAAGTTCCTCGCTTATGCAATGCCACACTTCCGCATTCAGGCCCCATCCGTGCAGCAGCACAAGATGGCAATTTCCTGTCCCTACGGTCTGCCACCACAGCGTCTTCATCAGTTACTGTTCTCTTTTTTCACATGGAGGTTGTACATGCTAACAGTGCCTGGCTTGTGCTGGCTATGCAAAATGCCGCTTGCCCTCAGCGCGTGGGGCGTCTGTTCCGTCTGCACGCGTTCGCTGGAAAGGCATATCACAACCTGCCCGCAATGTGGTTTACCGGCGGCGAACCGCGATTTGCCCTGCGGCCGCTGCCTGAAAAAATCCCCGCCGTGGAGCGCGCTGGTGGCCGTGGATGATTATGTTCCGCCGCTGAGCGGGCTTATTCACGCCCTGAAGTTTTCCGGCCAGAGTTCGCTGGCGCAGCCCCTTGCCCGCCTGCTTTTGCTGGCCGTTTTACAGGCGCGACGAACCCGCGCTTTGCCGAAAATCGACATGGTGGTGAATGTCCCCTTATACCGACGCCGGCACTGGCGGCGCGGCTATAATCAAAGCGACCTGCTCTGCCGCCCGCTCGCCCGGTGGCTGGGTTGTCGCTACGATGCCAGCGCGCTTACCCGCGTTCATGCCACCGCCATCCAGCATCAGCTCAACGCCCGGCTTCGCAAAAGGAACCTGAAAAACGCCTTTCGTCTTGAATTGCCGGTCCACGGCCTCCATATCGCCATCGTGGATGACGTCGTCACCACAGGCAGTACCGTTGCTGAACTTTCCCGACTGCTTTTGCAAAGCGGCGCCGCGTCGGTTCAGGTATGGTGTCTGTGCCGTACCTTGTAGCCCTTCTTCAATGGGCGTATGATTATACCCAGGTAATTTAGTCAACTATTAGGCCAAAGCTATGATCCGTATTTCCGATTCTGCACAAGCGCACTTTGCCAAACTGCTGGCAAATCAGGAAGAAGGGACGCAGATCCGCGTGTTTGTGATCAATCCAGGCACTCCGAATGCAGAATGTGGTGTCTCTTATTGTCCTCCGGACGCTGTGGAAGCAACTGACACTGCCCTTAAATTTGAACAGCTCACCGCTTACGTCGATGAACTGAGCGCGCCGTATCTTGAAGATGCGGAAATCGACTTTGTCACCGACCAGCTGGGTTCTCAGCTGACCCTGAAAGCGCCAAACGCCAAAATGCGTAAAGTCTCTGACGATGCGCCACTGATGGAGCGCGTTGAGTATCTGCTGCAGTCCCAGATCAACCCACAATTGGCTGGCCACGGCGGTCGCGTTTCCCTGATGGAAATCACGGAAGACGGCCTGGCGATCCTGCAGTTCGGCGGCGGCTGTAACGGTTGCTCCATGGTCGACGTGACCCTGAAAGAAGGGATCGAGAAGCAGCTGCTGAACGAATTCCCGGAACTGAAAGGCGTGCGCGACCTGACAGAGCACCAGCGCGGCGAGCACTCTTACTACTAATTCAGTACCCGTCTGTATTGCCCGGTAGCGCTGCGCTTACCGGGCCTGACTCCCTTGCCTTCCCCCTCTATATGTTGACCTGCGTCTCATAATTCAAATTTTGCCTCACCGGGTGATTCTCAACCACGATATGTTACCCGTATCATTCTCGTGGGCACTCAACACCCTTATAACAGCCGACTAAACTTAACTGTTTCGCAGGCATCAGTATGAGTGCCGTTAACCACTCTGTTCCCAGTTGGGACAACCGGAATTTGTCGTTGAAACAATGACGTTACCCATAACAATTCAAAGGCCAGGTAAATCATGCCATTAGTCATCGTTGCTATCGGTGTTGTGTTATTACTGCTCTTGATGATCCGCTTCAAAATGAACGGATTTATCGCTCTGGTTCTGGTGGCACTTGCAGTCGGTCTGATGCAGGGGATGCCGCTGGTTAAAGTTATCAGCTCTATCAAAGCCGGTGTCGGCGGCACGCTCGGCAGCCTGGCGCTGATCATGGGCTTCGGCGCCATGCTCGGCAAAATGCTGGCGGACTGCGGGGGCGCGCAGCGTATTGCCACCACGCTTATCGAAAAGTTTGGCAAGAAGAACATCCAGTGGGCGGTGGTGTTAACCGGTTTTACCGTCGGTTTCGCGCTGTTCTATGAAGTGGGCTTCGTGCTGATGCTGCCGCTGGTGTTCACCATCGCCGCCGCGGCCAACATCCCGCTGCTGTTCGTGGGTGTACCAATGGCTGCTGCGCTGTCCGTGACCCACGGCTTCCTGCCGCCGCACCCGGGTCCAACCGCCATCGCCACCATCTTCCACGCCGATATGGGTAAAACCCTGCTGTTCGGTACGATTCTGGCGATCCCGACCGTAATTCTGGCAGGCCCGGTGTATGCCCGCTTCCTGAAAGGCATTGATAAGCCTATTCCGGAAGGCCTGTACAGCGCCAAAACCTTCACTGAAGAAGAGATGCCAGGCTTTGGCGTCAGCGTCTGGACCTCGCTGGTACCGGTGATCCTGATGGCAATGCGCGCAGTGGCGGAGATGATCCTGCCGAAAGGCCACGCTTTCCTGGCCGTTGCCGAGTTCCTCGGCGACCCGGTGATGGCAACGCTGATTGCGGTATTGATTGCGATGTTCACCTTCGGCCTGAACCGTGGCCGCTCCATGGATCAGATCAACGACACGCTGACCTCGTCCATCAAAATCATTGCCATGATGCTGCTGATTATCGGCGGTGGCGGTGCGTTCAAGCAGGTGCTGGTCGACAGCGGCGTGGACAAATACATCGCTTCCATGATGCATGAAACCAATATCTCTCCAATCCTGATGGCGTGGTCTATTGCTGCCGTGCTGCGTATCGCGCTGGGTTCTGCAACCGTTGCGGCGATTACAGCGGGCGGTATCGTTGCGCCGCTGATTGCCACCACGGGCGTCAGCCCTGAGCTGATGGTTATTGCGGTAGGCTCCGGCAGCGTGATTTTCTCTCACGTAAACGATCCGGGCTTCTGGCTGTTCAAGGAGTACTTCAACCTGACCATCGGTGAGACCATCAAGTCCTGGTCAATGCTGGAAACCATTATTTCGGTCTGCGGCCTGGTAGGATGTCTGCTGTTGAATATGGCTCTCTGACTCTCCTGCTCGATCGGTTCCCTCTCCCCTTTGGGGAGAGGGCTAGGGTGAGGGGCAAATTACGACTTCTTACCCACCGCCCTTCTGCGCTTATCCAAATCTTTAATCAGCCTGTTCACCCCGTCATCGGCAAACATCGTCTCAAGCGTTGTGGACAGCTTGCGGCGCCAGTTCTTGTACTGATAGCTGGTGCCCGGAACGTTCACCGGCTCCGCCATATCAATCCAGTCTTCCGGCTGCAGGCCGAGCAAAGCGCTGTTGCTGTCGGCAATATAGCGTTGCAGGCCACGGTTGAGTGTTGGGGTCATTGCCATCAGCGACGCCTTATGTCCGGCACGCTTGGGCAGACAGCCATGCTTGTGCAGCGCGTCCAGCAGCCCCTGCTTCGCCAGCTCGCGGTCCTGATACAGCCCGCGCAGAACCTCTTCATCTGGATAGAGGCCCAGCGTTTTGCCGAGGGTCAGATCGCCGCTTTCCCAGTAGCCTCTGAGCGTAGGAAGATCATGCGTCGTCGCGACTGCCATTGACTGTTCAGGGTACGCTTTCGGCGCGCGGAAGGTTTTCTCATGGTCGTTTTCAAAATAGAGCACTTTGTAGGAATAAACCCCGCTGTCGCGGAGCTTGCTGACAATTTCCACCGGTACGGTACCGAGATCTTCACCGATCACCATGCACTGATGACGTTTACTCTCCAGGGCCAGGATCGACAGCAGATCGTCCACCGGATACTGCACGTACGCCCCGTGATCCGCCGTTTCACCGTACGGGATCCACCACAGGCGCAGCACGGACATCACGTGGTCGATGCGCAGCGCCCCGCAGTTCTGCATGTTCGCGCGCAGCAGGTCGATAAACGGCTCGTAAGCGCGCGCCGCCATCACGTGCGGATCCATCGGCGGCAGGCCCCAGTTCTGACCGAGCGGGCCGAGAATATCCGGCGGCGCGCCGACGGATGCTTTCAGGCAGTAAAGCTCACGGTCACACCAGGTTTCCGCGCCGCCTTCCGCCACGCCCACGGCCAGATCGCGATACAGGCCGATCGGCATCTTATAGCCCTGGCTCACCTGCCAGCAGGCGGCAAACTGGCTGTACGCCAGCCACTGCAGCCACAGGTAGAAGTCCACCTCGTCGGCATGATTTTTACAGAAGGCTTTGACTTCAGGGGTATCCACGGTCTGATACGCTTCCGGCCAGACCGGCCAGCCCCAGCGCATTTCGTCCTCTTTCACCTGATACGCGTGCAGCGCATCAAATGCCGCCTGCCAGTAAAGGCTTTCACCTTCCTGCATCACGAACTGGCGGAAGGCCGCCATCTGCTCATCGTCGCGCTTCGCAAAGCCTTTCCACGCCAGGCGCAGAGCCGCCATTTTCAGCGCGGTCACGGAGGCATAATCTACCCAGTCCGCATCGCGGGCCTGCTTCAGCAGCTGCTGGGTGGTCTCAAGCTTCCACCACGCCTGCGCCTCTTTGCTGTTTTTGAAATCGTCTAACGCGTTAACGTCGATGTAAATCACGTTTAGCCAGCGTCGGGAAGACGGGCTGTACGGGCTGGCGCTTTCCGGGTTGGCCGGATAGAGCGCGTGGATCGGGTTGAGGCCGATAAACGCGCCGCCGCGCTCACCAACAGATGCCAGCATCTTTTTCAGATCGCCAAAATCGCCGATGCCCCAGTTGCTGTCTGAACGCAGCGTATAGAGCTGCACGCAGGCGCCCCACAGTTTTTTGCCTTCGAGCAGCGCCTGCGGCTCATAGCAGCGTTTTGGCGCGACGATCACCCGGCAGTGAAAACGCTGTTCGTCCTGGGTGAGCGTCAGGCTGTGGTAGCCCTCCGGCAGCTTTGCCGGAAGGTTTAACGTTTTGCCGCCGGTGGCGTGGCCTTTATGCTGATGCCCCTCTTCGGTGGTGAGCAGCCAGCTATACTCGCCGCGCCCCTCCACCGCCAGCGGCATCTTTTTGCCTGCGGTAAAGACCTTCACGTTTGGCACCGGAGCAACCGACGCGTTCGCGTCGGTTTTGTGCATGGCATCCAGCAAACGTCTTTTGGTGTCCGCACCAATAGACTGCGGTTTGCCGTGCGCATTGATGTAACTGAGGCTAATTCCCGCCGCCTGCGCGGCACTGTCCAGACGTTTACTCTCCATCGCGCTTCCTTAGCGTTTTGCCTGCCAGATACGGGCCTGATAATCACGGATTGAGCGGTCAGAGCTGAACATGCCGCAGCGCGCGGTGTTCAGAATGCACGCCCGGGTCCACGCCTCCTGGTCGCGGTACAGCACGTCGACCTGTTTCTGCGCTTCAACGTAGGCCGTGAAGTCCGCCATCACCAGGTACGGGTCGCCGCCGTGTTTGTCCATGCTGTGCAGCATCTGGTCAAACGCGTGCTTGTCGCCATCGCTGTATTTGCCGCTTTCCAGCTCCTTCAGCACCGCATCCAGCACTTTGTCTTTTTTACGCCATTTCACCGGGTCGTAGCCTTTGGCCTTGATGGCTTTCACTTCTTCAACAGTATGGCCGAAGATAAAGATGTTCTCTTCACCGACCTTCTCGGCGATTTCGACGTTCGCACCGTCCAGCGTGCCGACGGTCAGCGCGCCGTTGAGCGCCAGCTTCATGTTGCCGGTACCGGACGCTTCTTTCCCTGCGGTCGAGATCTGCTCGGAGATATCCGCCGCCGGGATCAGCATTTCCGCCGCCGAGACGCAGTAATCCGGCAGGAATACCACCTTCAGCTTGTCGCCCACCTTCGGATCGCTGTTGATCGCCGCCGCCACTTTATTGATGGCGAGGATAATGTTTTTCGCCAGGTAGTAGCCCGGCGCCGCCTTCGCACCGAACAGGAACACGCGCGGCACGCGGTCGGCCTGCGGGTTCTCGCGGATCTCTTTGTACAGCGCCAGAATATGCAGCAGGTTCAGGTGCTGACGCTTGTACTCGTGCAGGCGTTTGATCTGGATATCGAAAATGGCGTTCGGGTTGATCTCAATCCCGGTACGCATTTTCACAAACTCCGCCAGGCGAACCTTGTTCTCCAGCTTGATCGCGCGGTACTGCTCGCGGAATTTCGCATCGTCGGCGTATTTTTCCAGGTTAATCAGCTGGTCCAGATCGTTAGCCCACTCTTTCTTCAGAGTCTTGTCCAGCAGGCCGGCCAGCAGCGGATTGCACTGCTTGATCCAGCGACGCGGCGTAATGCCGTTGGTCACGTTGTGGAACTTGGTCGGCCACAGCTGGTGATATTCCGGGAACAGATCTTTCACCACCAGATCGGAGTGCAGCGCCGCCACGCCGTTCACGGCAAAGCCGCTCACCACGCACATGTTCGCCATACGCACCTGTTTGTCGTGCACCACCGCCAGCTTCGCCCAGACGGCTTTGTCGCCCGGCCAGGTTTTCTCCACCAGCGTTTTGAACTGGTCGTTAATCTTATTGATGATCTGCATATGGCGCGGCAGCAGCGTTTTCACCAGCTTCTCATCCCAGCACTCCAGCGCTTCCGGCATCAGGGTGTGGTTGGTATAGGCGAAGGTGCGGCTGGTGATGGCCCAGGCGTCGTCCCAGCTCAGCTGATGCTCGTCAATCAGCACGCGCAGCAGTTCCGGGATGGCAATAGTCGGGTGCGTATCGTTAAGCTGAATGACTTCGAAGTCCGGCAGCTGCGCCAGCTTGCGGCCCGCCAGGTGATGGCGACGCAGAATGTCCGCCACGGAGCAGGCGCACTGGAAGTACTGCTGCATCAGACGCAGCTTTTTACCCGCCAGGTGGTTATCGTTCGGATAGAGCACTTTCGTCAGCTTCTCGGCGTCGATGCCCTGCTGCTCGGCGCGCAGGAAATCGCCGTCGTTGAATTTGGTCAGGTTGAACGGATGCGCGTGCTTCGCCTGCCACAGGCGCAGCGGCTGCGCCACGCCGTTACGGTAGCCGAGCACCGGCAGGTCCCAGGCTTCGCCGGTAATAGTGAACGCCGGTTCCCAGAGCCCCTGCTTCGTCACTTTCCCGCCGATGCCGACCTGCACGTCCAGCTGCGCGTTGTGGCGGAACCACGGGTAGGTATTGCGATGCCAGTCGTCCGGCGCTTCCATCTGGTGGCCGTCGGCAAACGACTGACGGAACAGGCCGTACTGGTAGTTCAGGCCATAGCCAATCGCCGACTGGCCGACCGTTGCCATAGAGTCAAGGAAACAGGCCGCCAGACGCCCCAGTCCGCCGTTGCCCAGCGCCGGGTCGATCTCTTCTTCCAGCAGGTCGGTCAGGTTAATGTCGTGCTCTTTCAGCACATCACCCACCTCCTGATACCAGCCGAGGTTCAGCAGGTTGTTGCCGGTCAGGCGGCCAATCAGGAACTCCATCGAGATATAGTTAACGTGACGCTGGCCTTTGACGGGCTTCGCCACGGGCTGAGCATCCAACTGCTCTGCGAGCGCCCCGCTCACCGCCTGCCACCACTGGTGAGGCGTCATCTCGTTTGCAGCATGAAGGCCAAAACGCTGCCACTGACGCGTCAGGGCAGCCTGGAATTGAGCTTTGTTGAAGGTAGGCTGTGACATAGGGGATCGGCATCCTTTAGAAAGAAAACACAAGTTGGCGCTAGTGTGCCTGGCTCATTTCACCTCTTCCTCCTCCCGTGGGGGATTAGACAGGGAGGAGTAGCGGGGATGAGCGTAAAAGTGTGATCGAGGCCACTCTGAGAGCATAGCCGGAGTGTGCCCGGAAGATAAAAAAGTAACCGGGGAGAATGTCAAAGAAATGAAATGCGGTTTTGGATGAAATTAATCCACGCGGAAATGATTGCTTACGGAGAATAATATTTCAGCAATCGGGTCCTGCCTAAGGAGATTATTAATCTCACTCAACTTTACCCGAAGTTTATTAAATTCGACGTCATTATACCTTTCTGAAACCAGTTTCAGCCCAGCCTCGTGACATCCATACAAGCCAGCATTGACGCGGCATCAAAGCCTTTTCAAAAAAGTTCCAGCACTGGCCGGAATGTTTTGTGACAGAGTGCAAATTCAGAGCCACAAAAGCCAGACATAACTTGCAATAGTTCTCTTTCTGACCGACCTTATAGCTATTAATTACGAAGCGCAAAAAAAATAAATTCTCTCGTTCCCCACAGTGAAGTGAAACCTATGTTGATTCCGTCAAAATTAAGTCGCCCGGTTCGTCTTGACCATACAGTGGTCCGCGAGCGTCTGCTGGCTAAACTTTCCGGCGCGCATAATTTCCGACTGGCGCTGGTTACGAGCCCTGCAGGTTATGGAAAAACAACGCTCATTTCACAATGGGCCGCAGGTAAGAGCGATCTTGGCTGGTACTCCCTCGACGAGGGCGATAACCAGCAAGAGCGTTTTGCCAGCTATCTGATTGCCGCTATTCAACAGGCAACCAACGGACACTGCGTCGCCAGCGAGGCAATGGTGCAAAAGCGCCAGTACGCCAGTCTGTCCTCCCTTTTCTCTCAGCTGTTTATCGAACTGGCCGAATGGCATCGCCCGCTGTACGTGGTGATTGATGACTATCATCTGATCACGAACCCGGTTATCCATGAGTCGATGCGCTTCTTCCTGCGCCACCAGCCGGAAAACCTGACCCTGGTCGTGCTGTCACGCAACCTGCCGCAGCTCGGTATTGCCAACCTGCGCGTGCGCGATCAGCTTCTGGAAGTGGGCAGCCAGCAGCTGGCCTTTACCCACCAGGAAGCGAAACAGTTCTTTGACTGCCGCCTGACCTCACCCATTGAGGCCTCCGAAAGCAGCCGCTTGTGTGATGATGTCGCAGGCTGGGCCACGGCGCTGCAGCTGATTGCCCTTTCTGCCCGGCAAAACAACAGCCCGACGCACCAGTCCGCGCGCCGTCTGGCAGGCATCAACGCCAGCCATCTTTCGGATTACCTGGTGGATGAGGTGCTGAACAGCGTCGATCCCTCCACCCGCAATTTCCTGCTGAAAAGCTCCCTGCTGCGCTCCATGAACGACGCGCTGATTGTGCGCGTAACAGGCTGTGAGAACGGTCAGCTGCAGCTGGAAGAGATTGAACGTCAGGGCCTGTTCCTGACGCGCATGGACGACCCCGGCGAGTGGTTCAGCTATCACCCGCTATTTGGCAGCTTCCTGCGCCAGCGCTGCCAGTGGGAGCTGGCAACGGAATTGCCGGAAATCCACCGCGCCGCCGCCGAAAGCTGGATGGCGCAAGGCTTCCCGAGCGAGGCCATTCACCACGCGCTTGCCGCCGGTGACGCCAGCATGCTGCGCGATATCCTGCTTAACCACGCGTGGGGGCTGTTTAACCACAGCGAACTGACGCTGCTGGAAGAGTCGTTGAAAGCCTTGCCGTGGGAGAGCCTGCTGGAGAACCCGCGCCTGGTGCTGCTCCAGGCCTGGCTGATGCAGAGCCAGCACCGCTACAGCGAAGTGAATACCCTGCTGGCGCGCGCCGAGCAGGAGATGGAAAGCGAAATGGATATCACCCTGCACGGCGAATTTAACGCCCTGCGGGCGCAGGTCGCGATTAACGACGGCGATGCGGATGAAGCGGAACGGCTGGCGATGGTCGCGCTGGATGAACTGCCGCTGGCGAATTTCTACAGCCGGATTGTGGCTACCTCGGTGCACGGCGAAGTGCTGCACTGCAAGGGCGAACTGACGCGCTCCCTTTCGCTGATGCAGCAAACCGAGCAGATGGCGCGCCGCCATGATGTGTGGCACTACGCCCTGTGGAGCCTGATTCAGCAAAGCGAGATTTTATTCGCACAGGGGTTCCTGCAGGCCGCCTGGGAAAATCAGGAAAAAGCGTTCCAGCTGATTCGTGAACAGCACCTGGAACAGCTGCCGATGCACGAGTTCCTGTTGCGTATTCGCGCTCAACTGCTGTGGGCATGGTCGCGTCTGGATGAAGCAGAAAGCTGCGCCCGTCAGGGTGTGAACGTGCTCTCTGGCTTCCAGCCTCAGCAGCAATTGCAGTGTCTGGCCCTGCTGGTGCAGTGCTCGCTGGCGCGCGGCGATCTGGATAACGCCCGCAATCACCTTAACCGTCTGGAAAACCTGCTCGGCAACGGTCAGTACCACAGCGACTGGGTATCGAACGCTGACAAGGTTCGGGTGATTTACTGGCAGATGACGGGGGACAAAAAATCCGCCGCCAACTGGCTGCGCCAGACACCTAAACCGGAATTTGCCAATAACCACTTCCTGCAAAGCCAGTGGCGCAACATCGCCCGCGTGCAGATCCTGCTGGGTGACTTTGAGCCTGCCGAAATTGTGCTGGAAGAGTTAAACGAAAACGCCCGCAGCCTGCGTCTGATGAGCGACCTGAACCGCAACCTGCTGCTGCTCAACCAGCTTTACTGGCAGGCGGGCCGCAAAAATGACGCCCAGCGCGTGCTGCTGGAAGCCTTGCAGCTGGCGAACCGCACCGGGTTTATTAGCCACTTCGTGATTGAAGGTGAAGTGATGGCGCAGCAGCTGCGCCAGCTGATTCAGCTCAACACGCTGCCGGAGCTGGATCAGCATCGCGCTCAGCGCATTCTGCGCGAAATTAATCAGCACCATCGCCACAAGTTTGCGCATTTCGACGAGAACTTTGTTGAACGTCTGCTGAACCACCCGGAAGTGCCGGAGCTTATTCGCACCAGCCCGCTCACCCAGCGCGAATGGCAGGTGCTGGGGCTGATCTATTCAGGTTATAGCAACGAGCAGATTGCCGGTGAGCTGGCGGTGGCGGCAACCACCATCAAAACGCACATTCGCAATCTGTATCAGAAGCTGGGCGTGGCGCACCGTCAGGATGCGGTGCAGCATGCGCAGCAGCTGTTGAAGATGATGGGGTACGGAGTTTAGTTTTGTGCGGCCTGATGCCCTCACCCCGGCCCTCTCCCACAGGGAGAGGGAGAACGGCTTTTCAACACAACTCTAACTGCAAATTATTATCCTTAATCACCTGCATCACGCCCGCTGGCGGCATCACGTCGGTATAGACCGCATCCACCATGCTGATGCTGCCCATGTTCACCATCGCGTTACGGCCAAACTTCGAGTGATCCACCACCAGCATTACGTGGCGCGAGTTCTCAATAATCGCGCGCTTGGTGCGCACCTCGTGGTAATCAAACTCCAGCAGTGAGCCGTCGGTGTCGATGCCGCTGATCCCCAGGATGCCGAAGTCGAGGCGGAACTGAGAGATAAAGTCGAGCGTCGCTTCGCCAATAATTCCGCCGTCGCGGCTGCGCAGTTCGCCGCCCGCGAGGATGATGCGGAAATCATCTTTCTGCATCAACGTGTTCGCGACGTTCAGGTTGTTGGTCACCACGCGCAGGTTCTCGTGATCCAGCAGCGCATGAGCAACCGCTTCTGGCGTGGTGCCGATGTCAATAAACAGCGTCGCACCGTTCGGGATTTGGCTCGCCACTTTACGCGCAATGCGCTCTTTTTCTGCCGTCTGCGTGGCTTTACGGTCGTGCCAGGAGGTGTTGACCGAGCTGGAAGGCAGCGCCGCGCCGCCGTGGTGGCGCAAAATACGGTTCTGATCGGCCAGATCGTTCAGGTCACGACGGATGGTTTGCGGGCTGACGGCAAACTGCTCGACCAGCTCTTCGGTGCTGACGTATCCCTGTTTTTTGACCAGTTCGATAATGGCGTCATGACGTTGTGTTTGTTTCATCAATTATCCCTGAGAATTATGTTCGTTTTCGCGCATGGAGCGTGTCGGCAAGCGCCATTGCAAGACCGACGGCGAGGCCGGTGACGTGCGCACCATTGGCGATAGACATACCAAACAGATCAAACCATCCGGCAATTAGCCATATTAACGCAAAGGCTATTAATCCGCGTTGTAAATAGATGCCGCTTTGCGGGTCGCGCTCCCCGCGAAGCCAGACGTAGCCCATCAAAGCGTAGACGACACCCGACAGCCCGCCGAACCACGGGCCGCTGAATTTATGCTGTACATAGCCGCTCAGCAGGGCGCTGATTACGGTGATGACAATCAGCTTGCCGCTGCCGAGCCGCTTCTCAACGATACCGCCGAGATACCACCACCACAGCAGGTTAAAGAGGATATGCATCACCGAGAAATGCATCAGCGCGTGGGTAAAGTAGCGCCAGACGTCAAAATCCAGCGACGGGTCATACGGCCACGCCAGCGCGATCATCACGCTCTGGTCGCCCACCACGTTCATAATAATGAAGACGATAATGCAGGCCGCCATCAGCAGCAGCGTAAACGGGCCCGCGCGCTCGCGTATCGTGGCAAGGAAGGGAAAGCGGCTGTAATGCAGTCCGCTGCCGGTCTGTCCGGATTGCCAGCTGGCCGCCAGATAGCGCGGGTCGCCGGGGTTCTCAAGGAAACGCGCCAGCTCCTCGTTGACCCGCCCTGCCTGGCTCTCATCGGCCAGCCAGACGTCGGTCTGAGTATGTTGCTGAATGGTCAGAATAACGCCCTGCGTCGCCATATAGTCGACAAACGCCTGGGCGACGCGCGGGTTGGTAAAAGAGGTGATCATCAACATGGGCAGCGGTCGCTTATTTCCACACAAAAGGGGACAGTATAGCGGGATTAGCGCTCAAACGCGTATTCCACTTCTGCCGGGAAATGACGATGCCAGGCATCAAAGCCGCCGTCGACGCTGTATACCGCGTCATAGCCTTGCTGAATCAGATACTGCGCCGCGCCTTTGCTGCTGTTGCCGTGGTAGCACATGACCATAACGGGCGTTTCGAAGTCGTTATCGCGCATAAACGCGCCCAGCGTGTCGTTGGTCAGATGAAACGCGCCCGGCGTGTGGCCCATCGCAAAACTCTGCGGGTCGCGGATGTCCACCAGCACCGCTTTTCCCTGGTGCATCTTCTGGTGGGCTTCTTCTACGTTAATACATTCAAACTGATCCATGGTGTTCTCTTTACAGTGGTCAACGACAAGATTTTACCCCGTAGTGTACGTCCTGGCGGCGGGTAAACGCCATTATGTTATCCATATCACTCTAAATTGTTTTTTTGATGTTACCAAAAGCGCGTTCCTTTGCTATTATGAGCGATATCGAACATTTTTGAGCTTTAACGAAAGTGCATGAGGGTGTTATGGAAACCAAAGATCTGATTGTGATAGGCGGTGGCATCAACGGTGCCGGTATTGCGGTTGATGCCGCAGGACGCGGTTTATCCGTGCTGATGCTGGAAGCTAACGATCTCGCCTGCGCGACGTCGTCCGCCAGCTCCAAGCTGATCCACGGTGGCCTGCGCTACCTGGAACACTACGAATTCCGCCTGGTCAGCGAAGCGCTGGCCGAACGCGAAGTGCTGCTGAAAATGGCCCCGCATCTGGCGATCCCGATGCGCTTCCGCCTGCCGCACCGCCCGCACCTGCGTCCGGCGTGGATGATCCGCATCGGCCTGTTTATGTACGATCATCTGGGCAAACGCACCAGCCTGCCGGGTTCGAACGGTTTGCGTTTTGGCTCAGAATCGGTCCTTAAGCCGGAAATCGTGCGCGGTTTCGAATATTCAGACTGCTGGGTTGACGATGCGCGTCTGGTGCTGGCGAATGCGCAGATGGTCGAGAAGAAAGGCGGCGAGGTGAAAACCCGGACCCGCGCGACCGCCGCCCGTCGTGAAAACGGCCTGTGGATTGTGGAAGCGGAAGACGTGGATACCGGCGAGAAGTTCAGCTGGAAGGCGCGCGGCCTGGTGAACGCCACCGGCCCGTGGGTGAAGCAGTTCTTCGACGACGGCATGCACCTGCCTTCCCCGTACGGCATCCGCCTGATCAAAGGCAGCCACATTGTGGTGCCGCGCGTGCATACCCAGAAGCAGGCTTATATCCTGCAAAACGAAGATAAACGCATCGTGTTTGTGATCCCGTGGATGGACGAATTCTCCATCATCGGCACCACCGACGTGGAGTACAAGGGCGATCCGAAGAACGTTGAGATCGACGAGAGCGAAGTCAACTACCTGTTGAAAGTGTATAACGCGCACTTTAAGAAACAGCTGTCGCGCGACGACGTGGTCTGGACCTACTCTGGCGTGCGTCCGCTGTGCGATGACGAGTCTGACTCACCGCAGGCCATCACCCGCGACTACACGCTTGATATCCACGACGTAGACGGTCAGGCACCGCTGCTGTCGGTGTTTGGCGGCAAGCTGACTACCTACCGCAAGCTGGCCGAGCACGCGCTGGAAAAACTGGCGCCGTACTACAAAGGTATTGGCCCGGCGTGGACCAAAGAGGCAGTGCTGCCCGGCGGAGACATTGGCGGAAACCGCGACGATTACGCCGCGAAGCTGCGTCGTCGCTTCCCGTTCATTACCGAAGGGATGGCGCGCCACTACGCCCGCACCTACGGCAGCAATACCGAGCTGTTCCTGGGCGACGCGAAATCGCTTGCCGATCTGGGTGAACATTTCGGCCACGAGCTGTACGAGGCCGAGCTGCGCTACCTGGTTGAGCACGAGTGGGTTCGCCGCCTTGAAGATGCCATCTGGCGTCGTACCAAAGAAGGGATGTGGCTTAACGCCGAGCAGCAGTCTCGCGTGGCGCAGTGGCTGCAGCAGCATGCGGGGAAGCGTGAATTATCATTGGCGTCGTAAATGAAAAAAGCCCGGTGGCGCCACCGGGCTTTGTTTTTACAACCGCACCGGATCAATATGCCAGATGTTCTCGGCATACTCCTTGATGGTCCTGTCAGACGAGAAATACCCCATGTTGGCGATGTTGTGCATCGCCGCGCTGGTCCACTTCTCCTGCTGACGGTACAGCTCGTCCACTTTATCCTGGCAGTCCACGTAGCTGCGATAATCCGCCAGCACCTGATAGTGGTCGCCAAAGTTAATCAGCGAATCCACCAGATCGCGATAGCGGCCCGGCTCGTCGGGGCTGAACACACCGGTCGCAATCTGCGTCAGGACCTGACGTAGCTCTTCATCCCCTTCATAGAACTCACGCGGGGAGTAGCCTTTCCTGCGCAGCGCCTCCACTTCTTCGGTGGTATTGCCGAAGATAAAGATATTCTCTTCTCCTACGTGCTCCAGCATCTCGACGTTCGCCCCGTCCAGGGTGCCGATGGTCAGCGCGCCGTTGAGGGCAAACTTCATGTTGCTGGTGCCGGACGCTTCCGTTCCCGCCGTGGAGATCTGCTCGGAGAGATCTGCCGCCGGGATGATCAGCTGCGCCAGGCTGACGCTGTAGTTCGGGATGAATACCACCTTCAGCTTGTCGCCAATCTCCGGATCCTGGTTCACCACCTTCGCCACGTCGTTGATCAGGTGAATAATGTGCTTCGCCATGTAGTAGGCGGAAGCCGCCTTACCGGCGAAGATCTTCACGCGCGGCACCCACTCTGCGGTTGGATCGGCCTTAATGCGGTTGTAGTGGGTGATTACGTGCAGCACGTTCATCAGCTGACGCTTGTACTCGTGGATGCGCTTGATCTGCACGTCAAACAGCGCTTTCGGGTTTGCGACCACGTTGAGGTGCATCGCCAGCCAGACCGCCAGACGTTTCTTGTTCAGCAGCTTGGCTTCCCGCACGGCCTTGTTCACCGTCGGGAAATCAATATGCTGCTTAAGCTCGCTCAGCTGGCTCAAATCGGTGCGCCAGGTGCGGCCGATATTCTCATCCAGCACGTCAGAGAGCGGCTGGTTGGCCAGCGCCAGCCAGCGGCGCGGCGTAACGCCGTTGGTGACGTTGCAGAAGCGTGTCGGGAAGATCTTCGCGAAGTCCGCAAACAGGGACTGCACCATCAGGTTCGAGTGCAGCTCGGACACCCCGTTAACCTTGTGGCTGATCACCACCGCCAGCCAGGCCATGCGCACGCGACGACCGTTGGATTCATCAATGATCGAGGCACGGCTCAGCAGCCCGGTATCGTTCGGGTACTGCTCCTGCAGCGTCTTGAGGAAATAGTCGTTGATCTCGAAGATGATTTGCAGGTGGCGCGGCAGAATTTTGCCGAGCATGTCCACCGGCCAGGTCTCCAGCGCTTCGCTCATCAGGGTGTGGTTGGTGTAGGAGAACACCTGGCACGTCACCTCAAACGCGTCGTCCCAGCTGAACTTGTGCTCGTCGATCAGCAGGCGCATCAGCTCGGGAATGGAGAGCACCGGATGGGTGTCGTTAAGGTGAATCGCGGTTTTCTCCGCCAGGTTGGCGTAGGTTTTGTGCAGCTGATGGTGGCGGCTGAGGATGTCCTGAATCGTCGCGGAGACGAGGAAATACTCCTGACGCAGGCGCAGCTCGCGCCCGGAGTAGGTTGAGTCATCCGGATACAGCACGCGGGAGACGTTCTCGGAGTGGTTTTTATCTTCCACCGCCGCAAAGTAGTCGCCCTGGTTAAATTTACCGAGGTTGATTTCGCTGCTCGCCTGGGCATTCCACAGGCGCAGCGTATTGGTCGCATCGGTGTCATAGCCGGGGATGATCTGATCATAGGCCACGGCGAGGATCTCTTCGGTTTCCACCCAGCGGGACTTTTTCCCTTCCTGCTGAATGCGTCCGCCAAAGCGCACCTTGTAGCGCGTGTTGTGGCGCTTGAACTCCCACGGGTTGCCGTATTCCAGCCAGTAGTCCGGGGACTCTTTCTGGCGGCCGTCAACGATGTTCTGCTTGAACATGCCGTAGTCGTAGCGAATACCGTAGCCGCGCCCCGGCAGCGCCAGCGTTGCCAGCGAGTCAAGGAAGCAGGCGGCAAGACGCCCAAGACCACCGTTACCCAGCCCCGGGTCGTTCTCTTCGTCAATCAGCTCTTCTAAATCCAGCCCCATCTCTTCCAGCGCAGTTTTGACGTCGTCGTAGATACCGAGCGACAGCAGCGCGTTGGAGAGGGTGCGGCCAATCAAAAATTCCATCGACAGGTAGTAAACCTGCCGCGTCTCCTGCGAAAGCTGGGCGCGGTTAGAGCGCAGCCAGCGTTCGACCATGCGGTCACGCACCGCAAACAGGGTGGCGTTCAGCCACTCGTGCTTGTTGGCGATGACCGGATCTTTCCCGATGGTAAACATCAGCTTGTAGGCGATGGAATGCTTTAACGCCTCAACGCTGAGCGTGGGGGAAGAGTAGCTAAATGGAGCGTTCATATCAGTAACTTCGCCTCGTTACATCAAGCGTTGATAAAGGTCGCGGTACGACTGCGCCGCAACGTGCCAGCTAAAGTCCATGGACATCGCCTGACGCTGAACGTAACGCCACAGGGATGGACGGGACCACAAGACGAACGCACGCCGAATCGCCCGAAGCAGCGACCAGGCATTACTGTCTTCAAAGACAAACCCGCTGGCGATACCGTCCGCCAGGTTTTCCAGAGAGCTATCCGACACCGTATCCGCCAGCCCGCCCGTGCGGCGCACCAGCGGCAGCGTGCCGTATTTCAGACCGTAGAGCTGCGTCAGGCCGCAGGGTTCGAAACGGCTCGGCACCAGAATCACGTCCGCGCCGCCCATAATGCGGTGCGAGAACGCTTCGTGATAGCCAATCTGCACGCCCACCTGCCCCGGATGTTCCGCGGCGGCGGCGAGGAAACCTTCCTGCAGCACCGGGTCGCCCGCGCCGAGCAGCGCCAGCTGTCCGCCCTGCTCCAGTAAACCGGGCAGCGCCTCCAGCACCAGATCCAGCCCTTTCTGGCTGGTCAGGCGGCTGACCACCGCAAACAGCGGCACCTTATCGTTGACCTTCAGCCCCATCGCAATTTGCAGCTGGCGTTTGTTTTCGGCTTTATCTTCCACCGAGTCGCGGCCATAGCGCGCGGCCAGCAGGAGATCGGTTTCAGGGCTCCAGATCTGCTCATCCACGCCGTTCAGAATGCCCGACAGGCGGCCTTCACGATGGCGCTGCTGCAGCAGCCCTTCCAGACCGTAGCCAAACTCCGGCTGGGTAATTTCACG
This sequence comes from Enterobacter sp. 725m/11, assembly GCF_011683705.1. NCBI lineage: Bacteria > Pseudomonadati > Pseudomonadota > Gammaproteobacteria > Enterobacterales > Enterobacteriaceae > Enterobacter > Enterobacter sp. 725m/11. The sequence continues at coordinate 74,707 of NZ_JAAQOK010000008.1, forward strand.
CGCGTAGGTGGGGCTCACCGCCGTGATGTGGTCGGCGTAGTACAGCCCGGCCTTCAGGAACGAAATTTGCCCGTTGAACTCCAGCCCGTGCATGTTATAGAACGACCATGGCAGATCGATGTCATTCATATGATGCGCATAGTACATGCCCTGATACGCCAGGTTGTGCACCGTAAACACCGATTTTGCCGGATGCCCTTTTGCCGCCAGATACGCTGGCGTCAGCCCGGCGTGCCAGTCGTGCGCGTGGACCACATCCGGACGCCAGAATGGATCCAGCCCGACGGCCATCTCCGCCCCCACCCAGCCGAGCAGCGCAAAGCGCAGCACGTTGTCGGTATAGGCGAACAGGTTGGTATCGTGATACGGGCTGCCCGGACGGTCGTACAGATGCGGTGCGTCGATCAGGTAGATCCCTACGCCGTTGTAATGCCCAAACAGCAGGGTGATGCGTCCGGCAAACGTTTCACGGCGGGTCACCACCTTTGCATCAGGTATGCCGCGCCGGATATCCGGGAAGGCGGGCAGCAGGACGCGGGTATCGACTCCACCGGCGATTTGCGCCGCCGGTAATGCACCAAGAACATCCGCCAGGCCGCCCGTTTTTAACAACGGGAACATCTCAGAACATACGTGTAAAACCTGCATCATCGCTCCTGTTTGATCTGCAGCTTCCGCAACATTTCCCGTGTGACTAACACGATCCCCTCTTCAGAACGGTAGAAGCGACGCGCATCTTCTTCCGCGTTTTCACCAATCACCATTCCCTCAGGAATGACGCAGGCGCGGTCGATCACGCAGCGACGGAGACGACACGAACGCCCTACCCAGACATCCGGCAGCAGAACCGCCGAATCGATATTACAGAATGAGTTTATACGCACGCGCGGGAACAGCACGGACTGCACCACCACCGAACCGGAGATGATGCACCCGCCGGAGACCAGCGAGTTCAGGGTCATGCCGTGGCTGCCGGAGCGGTCCTGCACGAACTTCGCCGGCGGCAGAGATTCCATGTGGGTACGAATCGGCCAGTTCTGGTCGTACATATCCAGCTCAGGCGTCACGGACGCCAGATCGAGGTTGGCTTTCCAGTACGCTTCCAGGGTTCCCACATCACGCCAGTAAGGCTCCGCATTCGGGTCTGACTGCACGCAGGACAATGGGAAGGGATGTGCATAGGCCATGCCAGCTTTGGTAATTTTCGGGATGATGTCTTTACCGAAGTCGTGGCTGGAGCTTTCGTCTTTGTCGTCTTCTTCGAGCAGCTCATAAAGATAATCTGCATCAAAGACATAGATCCCCATGCTGGCGAGCGATTTGGTGTCATCGCCCGGCATGGTTGGCGGGTTCGCCGGTTTTTCAACGAAGTCGATAATCTTGTCGTCCGCATCCACGTGCATCACGCCAAACGCCGTCGCCTCGGCAACGGGCACCGGCAGACACGCCACGGTGCAGCGCGCCCCTTTTTCGACGTGGTCGATCAGCATGTGCGAGTAATCCTGCTTGTAGATGTGGTCACCCGCGAGGATCACGATGTATTCCGCGCTGTAGCGGCGAATAATGTCGAGGTTTTGGGTCACCGCATCCGCCGTGCCGCGGTACCAGTTTTCCCCGTGTACGCGCTGCTGCGCCGGGAGCAGATCGACAAACTCGTTCATCTCTTCGCTGAAGAATGACCAGCCGCGCTGAATGTGCTGCACCAGGGTGTGCGACTGATACTGCGTAATGACGCCAATGCGGCGAATGCCCGAGTTCAGGCAGTTTGAGAGCGCAAAGTCGATAATGCGGAACTTACCACCAAAGTGAACGGCCGGCTTGGCGCGCTTGATGGTCAAATCTTTCAGACGGGTACCACGCCCGCCCGCAAGTATCAGGGCAACGGTTTTTAATGGTAGCTGGCGCGCCAACATTAACGGATCGTTCTTCTCTAATCTAACCATGACTAACTCCTTTTTTATCATCTTTGGAATACGCACACTCCGTGCGCAGGCCCGTGCCAGACAGCCATTACTACCGGATTATCCGCTCCGGCAAAGGGGGGAACAGCTCGCCACTCCCCGTCAGGTAAAACAATCTCTGCGACGTCGTCCGTCGCGTTCAGCGTCACCAGCCACTTATCCGAAAGCAGGATTTGCAGGCAGGTGATGCCGTGTTGCCACTCTTGCGCGCTCAACGGCTGCGCGTCTTTATTCAGCCAGCTAACGTTGCCGTCGCCCTCTTCCCACCAGCTGTCGGCGGTAAGGGCGGGGATCTGCTGGCGAAGGTGGATCAGCGCCGCGGTGAAATGGGTCAACCCGCTGTTCGCCTCCCCCCAGTCGAGCCAGGTTAAGGTATTGTCCTGGCAATAGGCGTTGTTATTGCCGTGCTGGCTGTGGCCGTGCTCGTCGCCCGCCAGCAGCATCGGCGTGCCCTGAGACAGCAAAAGCGTCGTCAGCAGCGCATGAACGCTGGCGCGTCGCCGCTCGATCACATCCAGACTTCCGCCTAACCCTTCTATACCATGATTGAAGCTATGGTTATTGTTAGTGCCATCGCGATTCTCTTCGCCGTTGGCCTCATTGTGTTTCTGATTGAAACAAACGCAGTCGCGCAGCGTAAAACCGTCATGCGCCGTCACCAGGTTGATGGTGGCCGACGGACGTTTTCCGTCGCGCTTAAAGAGATCGCTGGAGCCGGCAAAGCGTCCGGCGAACTCGCCCAGCGACAGATCGCGCGCCAGCCAGAAGCGGCGGATGGCATCGCGGTAGTGGTCGTTCCACTCGGCAAACAGCGGCGGGAAGTTCCCCACCTGATAACCGCCTTCACCAATGTCCCAGGGTTCCGCAATCAGCTTCACCGTTGAGAGCACCGGGCAGTTTTTTATCGCCTCAAACAGCGGCGCCTGCTGGCTAAATGCTGGAGTGCGCCCCATCACCGGCGCCAGGTCGAAACGAAAACCGTCCACGTGGAACGTCTCTACCCAGTATTTCAGGCATTCGTACGCGTAATGCGTAACGGCCGGATGGCTGAGGTTGAGGGTGTTACCGCACCCGGTCCAGTTCTCGTAATCGCCATCTTCCCTGATCCAATAATAGCTACGGTTATCGATTCCGCGCTGTGAGAGCGTCGGGCCGTCAAGATCGCTTTCCGCACTGTGGTTCAGCACCACGTCCAGAATGACCTCAATGCCCGCGGCGTGGAGTGCCTTCACCGCGTCGCGAAACTCGTCCCGCGCTTTCTCCGGATGCACCGCGTAGCGCGGGTCGAGAGCGAACATCGCCAGCGGGTTGTAGCCCCAGTAGTTGCTTAACCCAAGACGCTGAAGACGCGGCTCACTGGCGAAATGCGCCACCGGAAGTAGCTCCAGCGCGGTGATGCCCAAATGCTTCAGGTAAGCGACCATGGTCGGATGCCCCAGCGCTTTGTAGGTGCCGCGCATCTCTTTAGGGATCGACGGGTGCAGGTAGGTCAGCCCTTTGACGTGCGCTTCATAGATGACGGTGTTACCCCACGGCGTGCGCGGCGGGGCATCGTCTTCCCAGTCGTAGAGATCGTGCACCACCGCGCTTTTCGGCGCGACGGGCGCGCTGTCGCGGTGGTCCGGTTCGCCGTAGCCGACGTGGAACAGCGGGTCGTCTTTAAACTCGCCGTCCACGCGGTGCGCGCACGGGTCAATCAGCAGCTTCGCCGGGTTAAACCAGTGCCCCTGAGATGGCTCCCACGGGCCGTGTACGCGGAAACCGTAGTGCATTCCCGGACGCCCGCCGGACAGGTAACCGTGCCAGATGTCTCCCGTGCGGGACGGTAAATCGTAACGGTGCTCGTTACCCTCCCCGTCAAACACGCAGAGCTCCACCCGCTCCGCGTGAGCAGAAAAGAGCGTGAAGTTCACCCCCTTTCCATCAAAACTCGCGCCGAGCGGTTCGGGTTTACCTGCCGTAAGCTGCGTCATTCTCCCTCCCGCATCAGCCAGATGGTGCCAAGCGGCGGCAGCGTCAGGCTCAGGGAGTTTGGACGCCCGTGGCTTTCAATCGCATCGCTCTGCACCAGCCCGCCGTTACCGGCGTTACTGCCGTGGTAATGCATGGAATCGGTATTCAGGATCTCGCGCCATTTGCCCGGCTGGTTAATGCCGAAGCGGTAGTGTTCGCGCGGCACCGGCGTGAAGTTGCTGGCGACGATAATCTCGTTGCCCGCTTTATCGCGACGCACAAAGACAAACACCGAGCGCTCGTGGTCGTCCACCACCAGCCACTCAAAGCCGTACGGATCAAAGTCCAGCTCGTGTAGCGCTTTGTGGTGGCGGTAGGTCAGGTTCAGGTCGCGCACCAGACGCTGTACGCCGTGGTGCCAGTTGTCGCCGCCCTCCAGCAGATGCCAGTCGAGGCTGGTGTCGTGGTTCCACTCGCGACCCTGGGCGAACTCATTGCCCATAAACAGCAGCTTTTTGCCCGGGAAGGCAAACATCCAGCCGTAGTAGGCGCGCAGGTTGGCAAACTTCTGCCACGCGTCGCCCGGCATGCGGTCGAGAATGGATTTTTTGCCGTGCACCACTTCATCGTGCGACAGCGGCAGCATGAAGTTTTCGGTGTAGTTGTAGAGCAGCCCGAAGGTGAGCTTATCGTGGTGATACTGACGATAAACCGGGTCGAGCTTCATGTAGTCGAGCGTGTCGTGCATCCAGCCCAGGTTCCACTTGTACCAGAACCCCAGGCCGCCTGATGACGGAGGGCGGGAGACGCCCGCAAAGTCCGTCGACTCTTCCGCCATGGTCACGGCGCCTTCCACCTGCTCGCCGATGATGCGGTTGGTGTTGCGCAGAAATTCAATCGCTTCGAGGTTTTCACGGCCGCCATACTCGTTCGGGATCCACTCTCCCTCTTTGCGGCTGTAGTCGCGGTAGATCATCGAGGCCACCGCATCCACGCGCAGGGCATCAATGCCGAAGCGTTCGATCCAGTACAGCGCATTCCCCACCAGGTAATTCGACACTTCACGGCGACCGTAGTTGTAGATCAGCGTGTTCCAGTCCTGGTGATAGCCTTCGCGCGGGTCACTGTGCTCGTACAGCTTCGTGCCGTCGAACTCTGCCAGCGCAAAATCGTCCGACGGGAAATGGCCCGGCACCCAGTCGAGGATCACGTTCAGCCCGGCGGCGTGCGCGGCATCAATGAAATAACGGAAATCATCGCGCGTGCCGAAGCGCCGCGTGGGCGCATACAGCCCGGTGGGCTGATAGCCCCAGCTGCCGTCGAACGGGTGCTCGTTAACCGGCAGCAGTTCGAGGTGGGTAAAGCCCATCCATTTGGCGTACGGCACCAACTGGTCGGCGAGCTCCCGGTAGCTGAGCCAGAAGTTGTTGTCCGTGTGGCGGCGCCAGGAGCCGAGATGCACTTCGTAAACGGAGATCGGCGCATCAAAGCGGTTGGCCTGCTTGCGCTCCTCGGTCTGGACGACCTTCTCCGGCAGGCCGCAGATCAGCGATGCGGTATCCGGGCGCATCTGCGCCTCAAAGGCGTACGGGTCGGCTTTAATGCGCAGCTTGCCGTGCGCGTCGATCATCTCAAATTTGTAGAGCTGGCCGTTATGCGCCCCGGGGATAAACAGCTCCCAGATGCCCGTCTCACGGCGCAGGCGCATCGGGTGGCGGCGACCGTCCCAGTAGTTGAACTGCCCAACGACGGAAACGCGCTGGGCGTTTGGCGCCCATACGGCAAAGCGCGTGCCGGTGATACCGTCCATGGTATCCGCGTGGGCACCCAGCGTTTCGTAAGGGCGTAAATGGGTCCCTTCGGACAGCAGCCATGCGTCCATCTCTTTTAAGAGCGGCCCAAAGCTGTAGGGATCATCAATCAGGTTTTGCTGGCCATGCCAGATAACGGCGAGCTGATAGCGAAAGGGGTTTTTACGGCGGGGCATGACGCCCGAGAAGAAGCCGCGCGAGTCGAGGCATTCCAGATTACCCACCTTGCGGCCGGTTTTGGGTTCGATAACCCACACTTCTGTCGCATCCGGCAACAGCGCCCGAACTTCCAGTCCGGCCTCTGTACGGTGCATCCCTAGCACAGAAAAGGGGTCAGCAAAATGACCCGCAATAAGCGCATTAATCACGTCTCTCGAAATACGATCGGACATGGTATTCATCCTGTTTTTTTATGTCGCCCTTTTTACGCGCTCCGGGACGACTTTTAATGTGACCTAAACGGTGCAGTTGATCCTCTCTGCTCCGCCCTACCCTCAGGTGAGAAATAAATCTTCCTTAAAGCATAGCCAACGTCGTGGTTCCTCCTGATAAAAAATAAGACATCTGCGTTTTACTCCATGTAGTACGCAAAAAAAGGGGGTGACAATCACCCCCCGTGTTTAACAAATTATTACGCCAGCTGGCGCAGCATGCGGCGCAGCGGCTCGGCGGCCCCCCACAACAGCTGGTCGCCGACGGTGAATGCGGAGAGATACTCAGGCCCCATGTTCAGCTTGCGCAGGCGGCCAACCGGCGTGGTCAGCGTGCCGGTAACGGCAGCCGGGGTCAGTTCACGCATGGTGATATCGCGATCGTTTGGTACCACTTTCGCCCACGGGTTGTGCGCGGCCAGCAGCTCTTCCACGGTCGGAATAGACACATCTTTTTTCAGTTTAATGGTGAAGGCCTGGCTGTGGCAGCGCAGCGCGCCGATACGCACGCACAGACCGTCAACCGGAATGGTATTCGCGGTGGCGAGGATTTTGTTGGTCTCCGCCTGGCCCTTCCACTCTTCGCGGGTCTGGCCGTTATCCAGCTGTTTGTCGATCCACGGGATCAGACCGCCGGCCAGCGGTACGCCAAAGTTATCCACCGGCAGCTCGCCGCTGCGGGTCAGCTGAGTGACTTTGCGCTCGATGTCGAGGATGGCGGACGCCGGGTTTGCCAGCTCGGTCGCGACGCTTTGGTGCAGCTGGCCCATCTGGGTCAGCAGCTCGCGCATGTGGCGCGCGCCGCCGCCGGACGCGGCCTGGTAGGTCGCCACGGAGACCCACTCCACCAGGTCCTGCGCGAACAGGCCGCCGAGTGACATCAGCATCAGGCTGACGGTGCAGTTACCGCCAACAAAGGTTTTCACGCCGTTGTTCAGGCCGTCGGTGATGACGTCCTGGTTAACCGGGTCGAGAATAATGATGGCATCGTCTTTCATGCGCAGTGAAGAGGCCGCGTCAATCCAGTAGCCCTGCCAGCCGCTTTCACGCAGCTTTGGATAGATTTCGTTGGTATAATCGCCGCCCTGGCAGGTCACAATAATGTCGAGTGCCTTCAGCGCTTCCAGATCGTAAGCGTCCTGCAACGTGCCTGTGGTACCACCAAAGGACGGAGCAGCCTGGCCGAGCTGGGAAGTGGAGAAGAAGACCGGGCGGATAGCGTCGAAATCGCGCTCTTCAACCATGCGTTGCATGAGTACAGAGCCGACCATACCGCGCCAGCCGATGAAACCAACGTTTTTCATAGCATTTTTTTCCTGCTGAGGGTGTGTGCTGATTGTGCAAGCCAGTATTGAACTGGGATATGCTTCACATTACAAAATGCTGCCAAAGTCGCAAGCGAAATTAATCGATGATTGCCCGGCAATCAGAAATACAGCTAATTATCATAATAACCATAGAGAGTTTCAGGGATAATTTACATGAGTGAAATCATTTCAGCAGCGGTTTTATTGATCCTGATAATGGATCCACTGGGCAACCTGCCCATCTTCATGTCGGTGCTGAAGCACACCGAGCCGAAGCGCCGCCGGGCGATCATGATCCGCGAGCTGCTTATTGCCCTGCTGGTGATGTTTATCTTCCTGTTTGCCGGTGAAAAAATCCTCGCGTTCCTGAACCTGCGCGCCGAAACGGTCTCCATTTCCGGCGGGATTATTCTCTTCCTGATTGCCATTAAGATGATCTTCCCGAGCGCCGAAGGCAGCAGCAGCGGCCTGCCCGCGGGCGAAGAGCCGTTTATCGTGCCGCTGGCGATTCCCCTCGTCGCGGGGCCAACCATTCTGGCGACGCTGATGCTGCTGTCGCATCAGTATCCGAATCAAATGAGCCATCTGGTCATTGCCCTGCTGATTGCCTGGGGCGGAACGTTTATTATCCTGCTGCAGTCGTCGCTGTTCCTGCGCCTGCTGGGTGAGAAAGGGGTGAACGCGCTGGAGCGTCTGATGGGGCTGATTCTGGTAATGATGGCGACGCAGATGTTCCTGGACGGGATCAGGGCGTGGATGAAAGGATGACTTTCTCCCTCTCCCCGTGGGAGAGGGCCGGGGTGAGGGCATCAGGCCGCAGAGGACAGCCCACCTACCCCTTACGAATCAAATACCGATACGGCAGCGCCTCGGTCTGCTGCGCCACCAGCTCATGCTCCATAAAGGTACAAAAACCGGGAATATCGCGCGTGGTGGCCGGATCGTCGGCAATAATTAGCAGCGTTTCACCGGTCTGCATGTTACGCACGGTCTTACGTACCATCATTACCGGCTCCGGGCAGCGAAGGCCCTGGGCATCAAGGGTGTGGTCTGGGCTGGAAAACAGGTCGGTCATGATCTTCTCGGTCAGATAAAAACGGCTGTAGTTTACGCCCCGGCGCGGGCAATGCAAACCAGGTTAACGATTGCGCAAAAACTAACCATTGCAATGTCCAGCCAAAGCAGTATCATGCTGCGGTTTTTATTGGGTTCCCTCACCCCAACGTATAAAAAGGTCACAATATGACGCAGTTCTCTGAATCACAGCGCGTAAAAGCGTTGTTCTGGCTTTCGCTTTTCCATTTGCTGGTGATCACCTCCAGCAACTACCTGGTGCAGCTCCCGATCTCCATTTTTGGTTTTCATACCACCTGGGGCGCGTTCAGCTTTCCGTTTATTTTCCTCGCCACCGATCTGACCGTGCGTATCTTCGGCGCACCGCTGGCACGCCGCATTATCTTTGCGGTCATGCTTCCGGCGCTGTTCATCTCGTACGTGATCTCCTCCCTGTTTTACATGGGAAGCTGGCAAGGCTTTGAGGCGCTGACACACTTCAACCTGTTTGTCGCCCGTATCGCCGCGGCAAGCTTTATGGCCTACGCGCTGGGGCAGATCCTCGACGTGCACGTGTTTAACCGCCTGCGTCAGAATCACCGCTGGTGGATGGCACCGACCGCGTCCACGCTGTTCGGCAACGTGAGCGATACGCTGGCCTTCTTCTTCATCGCCTTCTGGCGCAGCCCGGATGCCTTTATGGCCGAGCACTGGATGGAGATCGCGCTGGTGGACTACTGCTTCAAGGTGCTCATCAGCATTGTTTTCTTCCTGCCGATGTACGGCGTGCTGCTGAATATGCTGCTGAAAAGGCTGGCAGATAAATCTGAAATCACGGCATTGCAGGCTGGTTAAGGGTTCGCTTTATCAGTTGTGATAAGATGGGTGAATGAGCCGCTATGGCCGTTTATCGAAAGGAAGAAGTCAATGCGCAATCTGGTTAAATATGTCGGGATTGGCCTGCTGGTTGTGGGTCTTGCAGCCTGTGATAACAGCGACACGAAAACGCCTGCTCAGGGCGCATCCGCAGAAAGCAACGCGACCGGTCAGCCGGTGAATCTGATGGATGGCAAACTCAGTTTCTCTCTGCCAGCCGATATGACTGACCAGAGCGGCAAGCTGGGCACCCAGGCGAATAACATGCACGTTTACTCCGACGCAACCGGCCAGAAAGCGGTCATTGTGATTGTGGGCGACGACACCAGCGAAGACCTGGCCGTCCTGTCCAAACGTCTGGAAGACCAGCAGCGCGGCCGCGACCCGCAGCTGCAGGTCGTGACCAATAAATCCATCGAGCTGAAAGGCCATAAGCTGCAGCAGCTGGACAGCATCATCTCCGCAAAAGGCCAGACCGCCTGGTCTTCTGTGGTGCTGGGCAAGGTTGATAACAAACTGCTGACCCTGCAGATCACCCTGCCAGCGGAAGATCAGCAGAAAGCGCAGACGGCTGCTGAAAACATCATTAACACCATCGTGATCCAGTAACCCTTCACGACGATGACGTGGCCTCCGGTGCCGGCACCGGGGGCCATTTTTTTAGCCGCCACGTCAGCAGCAGGGCAATTATCACCAGACCCGCCGCGGCAAGATAGATCACCGGTACCCCCGCCCAGGCCATCACCAGCCCCGCCAGCGGCCCGGTAATGCCTAAAGACATATCCATAAATACCGTATAGGTCGCCAGCGCCGCCCCCTGGTTCTGCTGCGGCACCGCTTTAACCGCCACCACGCCCAGCGCCGGGAAGACCAGCGAGAAACCGGCTCCCGCCAGGAAGACGCCAATTTTCGCCATCCAGGGCGCGCTGGCGATGCCGGTTAACAGCAGCCCGACAATCTCTACCGCAAAGCAGATCATCGCCACGTTCAGCCCGCCCAGACGGTTGATACCGTTCGGGAAAAGCAGGCGTGCGCCAACAAACGCAACGCTGAAGAGGGTTAACGCAAAGGCCGCGCCCTCCCAGCCTTTGGCGTCATAAAACAGGGTAATGAAGGTCGCAATGACGCCGAAGCCGGTGGTCGCCAGGGCCAGCGCCATGCCGTACGGCCAGACGCGCCCCAGCACGGCCCGAAACGGCAGCGGCTTGCCCTTGCTGGCCTTCACCTTCGGGCGCGGCAGCGCAAACAGTATCGCCACAAGCGCGACCGCTATAATGGTCAGCGACAGTCCATACAGACCGCCAAAGGCGTAACAGGCCACGCCAAGCGGCGCGCCGAGCGCCATCGCCCCGTAGGTGACGATCCCGTTCCACGAGATAACCCGGCCAATGTGTGGTGCACCGACAACCCCCACACCCCATAGCGTCGAGCCGGTTCCTGCCAGGCTTTGCCCAATCCCGAGAATGACGCGGCCCAGGCAAAGCAGCGCCAGGCTGACCAGCGGCCAGTGGCTGGTAGCGGCAGCCAGCAGGTAGCTCAGACCACTGAGGAAACAGCCGCACAATCCCACTACCACAATGCTTTTGGGACCGAACAGGTCGGCGTAGCGCCCGGCGTGCGGGCGGCTAAGGAGCGTGGCGAAATACTGGAGGCTGATGACCAGCCCCGCCCAGAACGCGCTAAAACCCATCACGTCATGGACGTAGCCCGGCAGAACCGCCAGCGGCAGGCCGATCGTTAAATAGCTGGCAAAGTTGAAGATAACGACGGAAACAATGCGCAGATTGAGGCGCAATCCGCTCAGCGCCGGTTCGGCGGCAGGTTCTGGCATGGGGTTCTACCTGAATTTTTTGCAACAGTGTTTCACTATTACCACGGAGCAATAAGAAAATCAGCCCCGACTTTCAGATTATCGGTGCCAGACGAAGCGGCCCTAAGGCACTACACTTATCGGGTCATCTTATTAAGGAACGCGCATGTTAGCTCCCCAGCTTGATAAAGCAGGACTCCACATCTTATTAAAACTCGCCTGTCTGGTGGTTATCCTTGCGGGTATACATGCTGCCGCTGACATTATCGTCCAGCTCCTGCTGGCGCTCTTTTTTGCCATTGTCCTCAATCCGCTGGTGACCTGGTTTTTACGCCGGGGCGTGAGCCGCCCGGTGGCCATCACCATCGTGGTTATCGTGATGCTGATTGGCCTGACGGCGCTCTTCGGCGTACTGGCGGCATCGCTGAGCGAATTCTCCACCATGTTGCCGCAGTACAATAAAGAGCTGACGCGTAAAATCGTCGCGCTGCAGGAGATGATGCCCTTTCTTAACCTGCATATTTCACCAGAGCGGATGCTGCGCAGGATGGATTCCGAGAAGGTCATGACCTACGCCACCACGCTGATGACCGGTCTTTCCGGCGCGATGGCCAGCATACTGCTGCTGGTCATGACGGTGGTGTTTATGCTGTTCGAAGTGCGCCATGTTCCGTATAAGCTGCGCTTTGCTTTAAATAACCCGCAAATACACATTGCCGGCCTACACCGCGCCTTAAAGGGCGTCTCCAAATATCTGGCGCTGAAAACGCTGCTGAGCGTCTGGACCGGGATTATTGTCTGGCTGGGGCTGATGCTGATGGATGTTCAGTTCGCGCTGATGTGGGGGGTGCTGGCGTTTCTGCTGAACTACGTGCCGAATATTGGCGCGGTGCTTTCGGCCGTGCCGCCGATGATTCAGGCGTTTCTGTTTAACGGTTTCTACGAATGTATGCTGGTCGGAGCGCTGTTCCTCGTCGTGCATATGGTGCTGGGCAACATTCTTGAACCGCGCATGATGGGGCACCGGCTGGGCATGTCGACGCTGGTGGTGTTTTTATCCTTGCTGGTTTGGGGATGGCTGCTGGGCCCTGTCGGCATGCTGCTGTCGGTCCCGCTGACCAGCGTATGTAAAATCTGGATGGAAACCACCAAAGGGGGCAGCAAGCTGGCGATCCTGCTTGGGCCGGGGCGGCCGAAAAGCCGGTTGCCGGGGTAATGTATCTGTCTGTGTAAACGGGTTTATACCGTCAAATACCGCGACGCTCACCGTCGCGGTATTTTTATTTGCGTTAAGGCTTATTCCTTCCGTTTTTTTATCAACTCACCCAGATTTCGCTTAAATGCAACACCCCCTTAAAGCAAATTAAAAAAAACGGAATGATTAATTATTTTGCGTGATATTATACCCCGCCTTAGCGACGACGTAATGTAAACATTAATATTGATTAAAAACACACCTGACTTAATCCCTAAGCCTGGTGATGCTTATTTGTAAAAAACACTACCTTTAATTGTTATTATTGATATGGAGTTGTTGATGAAAAAGCTCGTTAAATGGTGCACTGCCGCCGTATTCGTTGGCGCACTGGCTGGCTGTGCGCGTACCGCCCCTATTGCTCAGGTTCACTCTGTCGTGAGCGCGGGTCATACTGCCGATCAGGTGAAAACAGCCATTTTGAAAGCAGGCCAGAAGCGTGACTGGATCATGACGGAAGCGGGCCCGGGCGTGATTAAGGGCCGTCTGCAGGCACGCGATCACTCGGTCCAGGTGCGTATTCCCTACTCTGCGACAAGTTATTCAATTAATTACGAAAGCAGCCTGAACCTGAAAGCGGCAGACGGTAAAATTCACAAAAATTATAACCGCTGGGTGAACAACCTCGACCACGATATTCAGCTGAACCTTTCTGCGGGTGCCGCGCTGTAATATTTTCCTAAAGTCGGGCCGGACATGGCCCGATAACCTCATTTCTTACCCTGAAAGGTTACGCAACAATGTACGAAAAGGACACGCTCAGCGCGCTGGATGCCATTACCGAAGCGCAACGCATCGCTTTTGCGCCGATGTTATTTCAGACCGCGCTTTGTCTGCGTAACTCGGGCGTTCTCGCCTGGCTCGATAAACAGGGTAATAAGGGGGCGAGCCTCGACGAAATAACCGAAAACAGTACCCTGAGCAGTTATGCCGTCAGCGTATTGTTAGACATGGGATTAAGCGGGCGGATAATTACTTATAAAGAAAGTCGTTATTTCCTGGCGAAAGTGGGCCATTTCTTACTCCACGATCCCATGACCCGCGTTAATATGGATTTCACGCAGGACGTCTGTTACCAGGGGTTATTTCATCTGGCCGATGCCCTGCAGAAAGAAAAACCGACTGGATTATCCGTGTTTGGCGACTGGCCAACCATCTATCCGGCTTTATCCCAGCTTCCTGCCCCGGCAAAAGAGAGCTGGTTTGCCTTCGATCATTACTATTCCGACGCCGCTTTTGACGCTGCGTTGCCATATATATTCGCAAGCTCGCCGACAAAATTGTACGATGTGGGCGGAAATACAGGTAAATGGTCGTTACGCTGCTGCCGCTATGACGACAATGTTGCCGTGACGATCCTCGATCTCCCGCAGCAGATAGCGCTGGCGCAGGAAAACATCGAAAAAGCAGGTTTTTCTCATCGTATTGGATTCCATGCTGTCGATATGCTTAGCCCGTCGGCATTACCGGGAGATGCCGACGTCTGGTGGATGAGCCAGTTCCTCGACTGTTTCTCTCCGGATCAGATTGTCGCCATGCTGACGCGCGTCGCAGAGGTCATGAAGCCTGGCGCACGGTTGTGCATCATGGAGCTTTTCTGGGATGCCCAGAAATATGAAGCGGCGGCTTTCAGCCTGAATGCCACCTCGCTCTATTTCACCTGTATGGCGAATGGCAATAGCCGGTTTTACAGCGTAGAGAAGTTTTATCACTACCTGGAAAGGGCGGGCTTCAGCATAGCACAGCGGCTGGATAACCTTGGGGTAGGTCATACCCTGTTAATTTGCACCAAACGTGAACAATAGCGCAGCCTGGCTGCCCTTTGAATACGGTATTCCGCGGACGCGCGTAGATGAAATTTTCACTGAACATTATTGACTGGCAGGCAAGAGCGCCAGGACTAAGCGATGCCGCAGAGTGGCAGGCGTGGTCGCGCCTGCAGTCGACCATCGACCCAACGGCTCCTCTACCCCGCCTGACCGCGTTACCGATGATGACCGCGCGCCGCCTTAACTCAGGCAGTAAGCTGGCGGTGGATATTGGTCTTGCCATGCTGCAAAGCCACGCCATAGACGCCGTCGTCTATTCCAGCCGCCACGGCGAGCTGGAGCGCAATTACCGTATTCTGCATACGCTGGCGACCGGGCAGGCCGTCTCGCCTACCGACTTCGCCATGTCCGTGCATAATTCCGCGGTGGGCAATCTCACGATCGCCGCTCGCCAGCCTGTTGTCTCATCATCCATTTCCGCCGGGCTGGACACCTTCCAGCAGGCCCTGTGTGAAGTGCTGAGCCTGCTGCATGCGGGCTACTCCCGCGTCCTGCTGGTGGATTTTGACGGCGCGCTGCCGGAATTTTACCATCCGGCGTTACCGCCGCAGATGCCTACCTGGCCGTACGCGGTGGCGCTGGTGATTGAAGCCGGCAGCGAATGGCAGTGCGAAACCCGCAGCGGCAGCACGGGCGAGGAAGCCGCCCTGCCGCAAAGCCTGATGTTCCTGCAACGCTATCTCCGCGAGGAACGGCAGTTTGTGGTGCCCGGCGAACGTTTGCTGTGGCAGTGGGCGCGCCAATGAACCGCCTGACCGCCCGGATCAACTGGCTATGGCGTCTGGTCATGACCGGATTCTGCTTCGTGCTGTTTGGCGCGGGCGGGCTGCTGTTGTCGCTGGTCTGGTTCAACCTGCTGCTGATTGCCCAGCGCGATCGCGCCAAACGCCGTCGCCTGGCGCGCCGCAGCATCGCGGCCAGCTTCCGCTTCTTCTTAACCGTTGCCCGCGGCACCGGGGTGCTCGACTATCGCATCCACAATCTTGATGCCCTGCGCGACGATCGGGGCTGCCTGGTGGTGGCTAACCACCCTACGTTAATTGACTACGTGATTCTGGCGTCGGTAATGCCCGAAACCGACTGTCTGGTGAAAAGCGCGCTGCTGCGCAATCCGTTTGTCAGCGGCGTTATCCGCGCGGCAGATTATCTGATTAACAGCGAGGCCGAGCCTCTGCTCGCCGCCAGCCAGCAGCGTCTGGCCCAGGGCGACACGCTGTTAATCTTCCCGGAAGGGACGCGTACCCGCCCAGGTGAGGCGATGTCCTTCCAGCGCGGCGCGGCAAATATCGCCGTGCGCTGCCGCAGCGATCTGCGGATCGTACTCATCCACTGCAGCGAGCACCTGCTGGATAAAAAAAGCCGCTGGTATGATGTACCGCCCGCAAAACCTGTCTTTACCGTCGATGTGCGCGATCGCGTGAACATCGACGAATTTTACGATGCAAGTCAACAAGAACCGGCACTGGCGGCAAGGCAGTTAAACCGGCACCTGCAGCATCGATTAACATCAGGCCTTCAATCTTTGTCAGGAATTAATGATGCAAGCGCTTTATCTTGAAATTAAGAATCTCATTATCACCACGCTGAATCTGGACGAGCTTACCGCAGAGGATATTGATACCGATGCCGCGCTGTTTGGCGACGGGCTGGGTCTCGACTCTATCGACGCGCTGGAGCTGGGTCTGGCGGTGAAAAACCAGTATGGCGTGGTGCTTTCTGCCGAAAGCGAAGAGATGCGCCAGCACTTCTTTTCCGTCGCCACCCTGGCGTCCTTTATCCACGCCCAACGCGCCTGAGATGTGAACTATGACCGAACAAGAAACCATTTATCAGGAAGTCTGCGGCCTTCTGACCAAACTCTTTGAAATCGACCCGCAGGACATTACGCCCGAAGCCCGTCTTTACGAAGACCTGGAGCTGGACAGCATTGACGCGGTGGACATGATTGTCCATCTGCAGAAGAAAACCGGTAAGAAAATCAAGCCGGAAACCTTCAAATCGGTTCGTACCGTTCAGGATGTGGTAGACGCCGTCGAACAGCTGCTGCGCGAAGAGTAAGACACCGTGCGTGGTGGACGGACGTTCCCGGTCATCCCACTTCTGACGGGGCTGATGCTGCTGGCGTGGCCCTTCCTGATTGGATTTGGGCTGACGCATAACAGCCTGCCGTGGCTGCTGCCCGTGATGGCGCTGCTGTTGCTGCTGCGGCTGCGTCAGGCGCGGCGTAACACCGGCCCGATGCGGTATGTGGTGCAGTGCGTGGCGCTGGCGGGGATCGCGCTCTGCGCGGCAAGCTACCTGCTGAAAACCCACCAGTGGCTGCTGTTTTACCCTGTGGTCGTTAATCTTGTGATGCTCGCCGTGTTCGGCGGTTCGCTCTGGACAGCGATGCCGCTGGTCGAACGCCTGGCTCGCCTGCGAGAGCCCAATTTGCCGCCGGAGGGCGTGCGCTATACCCGCAGGGTGACCCTCGTCTGGTGCGGATTTTTCATCGGCAACGGGGCGATGGCGCTGTATACCGTCCTGCACGGCGACATGCATCTGTGGACGCTGTGGAACGGTATGGTGGCTTACATCCTGATGGGGACGCTGATGGCGGCAGAGTGGCTGGTGCGCCAGCGGGTGATAAAAAAAGAGATGCACAATGAATAACCCCCTTCCGCTGGGCCAGTGGTTAAACGCGCCCCGCCCTGACGACACGCCCGTCGCCTGGCTCGACGATCGTACCTGGACGCTGGGCCAGCTGCGCCACGACGTGACGTTACTGGTCGACACCCTGCGTCAGCAGGAAGGCGAGCGCTGGGCGCTGTGCTTTGAAAACAGCTACCTGTTTATCGTTGCGCTGCTGGCCTCGCTGCATGCCGGTAAAACGCCGGTCATTCCCGGCCATAGCCGCGTTTCGCTGCTTGAGGAGCAGCAGCCGCTGTTTAGCGGCGTCCTGAGCGATCGGTCCCTCGATATTGACGGGCAGCTGATTGTGGTAGCCTCCCGCCACCAGACGATCGCCCGCTGGGTCCCCCTGCCGGAGATTAACGAAAACCGCTTCGTCGAGCTGTTCACCTCCGGCTCCACGGGAACGCCGCGCCGGGTGGTTAAGCACATCGTCAGCCTGGATCGCGAAGCCCGCCTGCTGGCTGACCGCTTCGGCGAACGCCTGGCTGGCTGTAGCGTTGTGGCCTCCGTCGTCCCGCAACATCTCTATGGCCTGACATTTCGCATCGTACTGCCGATGGCGATGGGCCTGCCGCTGCATGCCGCGATGCTCTACTACGCAGAGCAGCTGGCCGCCCTTCCGCATGACCGGCATTACCTGTTCATCAGCAGCCCGGCGTTCCTGAAGCGCCTGGATACCGAACTGGCCGCGCCGCCCGTCAGGATGCTGATTTCCGCGGGCGGAATGCTGCCCTGGCGTGACGTCTCCACCACGGTTGGCTGGCTTAACATCTGGCCGGACGAAATTTATGGCAGCACCGAAACCGGGATCCTCGCCTGGCGCCATCGCGTGGAAGATAACCTGCCGTGGCTACCCTTCCCCGGCGTAAACTTCCATCAGGAAGATGACGCCTGCCGCGTCACTTCGCCGCTTATCCATGAGGCTGAAGGACTCCAGCTGGACGATATCCTCCACTTCGACAGTGAGGGGCTGTTTAGCATCGCCGGTCGTCGCGGGCGGGTGGTCAAAATTGAAGAAAAGCGCATCTCGCTTAACGAGATTGAGCGTCGCCTGCTGGAGCTCGACGGCGTTTGCGAGGCGGCTGCGCTGCCGGTTACGCGCGGGGGCCGTCAGGGGATTGGCGTCCTGCTGGTGCTGGATGAGGCGGTTCGTCAGCGCTGGCATCTGCAGGATAAAAAAGCGCAGGAGTTCGCCTGGCGACGCGCCCTGCTGCCGTGGCTTGAGCCGGTCGCCGTTCCACGCTACTGGCGCATTGTCGATGAGATGCCGGTAAACAGTATGAACAAGCGTGTCTATGCGCAGTTAGAGGAGTTATTTCATGAAAATTCATGAAATCGAGCGCCATCAGGCACAGCCGGAGAAGCTGGAGATCGTGTTGCATCTCGACGCCTCTCTGTTCTGGTTTCAGGGCCATTTTGCCGTACAGCCGCTGCTGCCCGGCGTTGCGCAGCTTGACTGGGTGATGCACTACGCAACGACCTTACTGGCACCGGGCTACCGCTTTCACAGCATTCAAAACGTGAAGTTCCAGGCGCCTCTGCTGCCGGAAACCACGGTGACGCTGGTGCTTGAGTGGCATGCCGGGCGCAAACTGCTGACCTTCAGCTACCTGCGTCATGACGGGGCTGAACGCCATACCGCCAGCAGCGGGAAAATTCGTCTATGTCAGTAACCTTCCGCCCCTGCGTGCTGATCCCGTGCTACAACCACGGCGCCACGATGGCCAGCGTGCTGTCGCGCCTCTCGCCGTTTGGCCTGCCGTGCCTGGTGGTGGATGACGGCAGCTCCGCCGCCACCCGCCAGGAGCTTGAGCGGCTGGCGGCGGAGCAGCCGCAGATGACGCTGGTCCGTCTGGCGCAAAACGCCGGCAAAGGTGCCGCGGTCATCAGGGGGCTGGAGGAGTGCGCGCGTGCGGGCTATACCCACGCCCTGCAGGTGGACGCGGACGGCCAGCACGCCATCGAAGATATTCCCAAAATGCTGGCGCTGGCGGAGCGCCACCCGGACGCGCTGATTTCCGGCCAGCCTGTTTATGATGATTCCATCCCGCGCTCGCGGCTCTACGGGCGCTGGGTCACCCACGTCTGGGTATGGATTGAGACCTTATCCCTGCAGCTTAAAGACAGTATGTGCGGCTTTCGGGTCTACCCGGTCTCGCCCACGCTGCGGCTCGCCGCGCGTGAAACGCTCGGTAAACGGATGGACTTTGACACCGAAGTAATGGTCCGTCTCTACTGGCAGGGCAACACCAGCGTCTTTCTGCCCACCCGCGTGACCTATCCGCAGGACGGGTTGTCCCACTTCGACGCGTTGAAAGATAACGTGCGGATCTCCCTGATGCATACCCGGCTGTTCTTCGGCATGCTGCCCCGCATTCCCGGCCTGCTCTTCCGTCGACGCGGCCAGCACTGGGCGCAGCAGGACGAGGTTAAAGGCCTGTGGGGCATGCGCCTGATGCTGCGTGTCTGGCAGCTGCTGGGGCGGCGGGCGTTTACCGTGCTGCTGTGGCCGGTTATCGGCGTCTACTGGCTGATCGCGCGTCCGGCGCGGCAGGCTTCGCGGCAGTGGATTGCACGCGTGAAGCAGGTGCTGATGCAGCGGAACATGCCTGTTCCAGAACGGCTCAACAGCTTTTTCCATTTCATGCGCTTCGGCAACGCGATGCTGGACAAAGTCGCCAGCTGGCGCGGCGAGCTGAAGTTTAAGCGCGACGTGGTCTTTGCTCCCGGCGCGAGCGAAACGCTTAATATCGCGGCGCCGCAGGGCAAGCTGCTGCTGGCCTCGCATCTTGGCGACGTAGAAGCCTGCCGGGCGCTGGCCCAGCTGGACGGCAGCAAAACCATCAACGCCCTGGTCTTCAGCGAGAACGCCCGGCGTTTTAAGCAAATTATGAGCGAAATGGCGCCCCAGGCCGGCGTGAATTTGATGTCGGTCACCGACATCGGCCCGGACACCGCCATTGCCATCAAAGAGAAGCTTGAGCGCGGAGAATGGGTCGCGATCGTGGGCGATCGCATCGCCGTCAACCCGCAGCGTGGCGGCGAGTGGCGGGTGATCTGGAGCCCGTTCATGGGCCAGCCCGCACCGTTCCCGCAGGGGCCGTTTATCCTGGCCTCCATCCTGCGCTGTCCGGTGGTGTTGATTTTCGCCCTGCGCCAGCAGGGTAAGCTCGTCCTGCACAGCGAGCCGTTTGCCGACCCGCTGATCCTGCCGCGCGGGGAACGCCAGCAGGCGCTGCAGGCTACCGTCGATCGCTACGCGCAGCGGCTGGAGCATTACGCCCTGATGTCGCCGCTCGACTGGTTTAATTTTTTCGATTTCTGGCATCTGCCAGAGTCCCGAGAGAAGGAGTAAAGGGTGCTGACCGATCCCCGCTTTACGACTGAAGTTGAGATCACCGTTCCGTTCCACGACGTCGATATGATGGGCGTGGTCTGGCACGGCAACTATTTCCGCTACTTTGAGATCGCCCGCGAGGCGCTGCTCAATCAGTTTGACTATGGCTATCGCCAGATGAAAGCCTCCGGCTACGTCTGGCCCGTTGTCGACACGCGGGTGAAATACCGCGATGCGGTGACCTTTGAGCAGCGCATTCGCGTTCGCGCGCAGATTGAAGAGTATGAAAACCGCCTGCGCATTGCCTATCAAATTTTCGATGCGCAAACCGGCAAACGCACCACCACCGGATACACCATCCAGGTGGCGGTGGAAGAAGCCACCCGCGAAATGTGCTTTGTCAGTCCGGCAGTACTGTTTGAACGTATGGGAGTCACGCCATGAAATGGTTGCCTTTGCTGATGCTGATCGTCAGCCCGCTGGTCAGCGCCGTGACGCTGGATGAACTGCAGCAGCGCTTCACCGAGCAGCCCGTGGTGCGCGCGCACTTCGAACAGGTCCGCACAATAAAAGATATGCCACAGCCGCTGCGCTCGCAGGGCGAGATGCTGATCGCCCGCGACAGCGGCCTGCTGTGGGATCAAAAAGCGCCGTTTCCGATGACGCTGCTGCTGGACGACAAGCGGATGGTTCAGGCGATCAACGGCCAGCCGCCGCAGACCATCACCGCCGACAATAATCCGCAGATGTTCCAGTTCAACCACCTGCTGCGGGCCCTGTTCCAGGCCGACCGCAAGGTGCTGGAAGAGAACTTCCGCATCGATTTTAAAGACCTGGGCGCGGGCCGCTGGTCGCTGGTGCTTACCCCAAAAACGACGCCGCTGGACAAGATTTTCGCCACCCTCGATCTGGGCGGCGCGACCTATCTTGAGACGATCCGCCTGAACGACAGGCAGGGCGACCGTACCGATATCGCCCTTTCAAACCACCAACTGACGCCCGCCAGCCTGACCGATGACGAACGCCAACGCTTTGCCGCACCGTAAATCCCTGCGCCCGGCGCTGCTGTGGGCCACGGTATGTCTGGTTATGCTGGGCGTGCTGCTGTCGCTGCTGCCCGGCGCGCGGCTGAACAGCAGCGTGCTGGCCATGCTGCCGAAGCAGACGCTGGGGGCGATCCCTCCGGCGCTCAACGACGGGTTTATGCAGCGTCTCGACCGCCAGCTGGTCTGGCTGGTCAGCCCCGGCAAAGAACCCGATCCGCGCGTGGCGCAGCAGTGGCTTGAACTACTGCACAGCAGCGACGCGCTCCGCGAGGTCAAAGGCCCGATGGACGCCGCCGGGCAAAAGGCCTGGGGAGAGTTCTTCTGGCAGCACCGCAACGGGCTGATTGATCCGGCCACCCGCGCCCGCCTGCAAAACGGCGGAGAAGCGCAGGCGCAGTGGATTTTATCCCAGC
Organism: Enterobacter sp. 725m/11; assembly: GCF_011683705.1. Lineage (NCBI taxonomy): Bacteria > Pseudomonadati > Pseudomonadota > Gammaproteobacteria > Enterobacterales > Enterobacteriaceae > Enterobacter > Enterobacter sp. 725m/11. Next base: position 96,462 of record NZ_JAAQOK010000008.1, read on the forward strand.
TCTACTCCGCCTTCTCCGGCGTCAGCGGCAAAGAGCTGCAAAACGATCCGCTGATGCTGATGCGCGGCTCGCAGCTTGCCCTGGCGCAAAACGGCCAGAAGCTGCGGCTGATGGACGGCTGGCTGGTCACACAAGATGAAGCGGGTAACTACTGGTATCTGCTGCACGGCGAACTGGCGGGCTCGTCATTTGATATGCAGCAGACCCACCGGCTCGTGACGACGCTTAATGCGCTGCAACAGACGCTGAAAGCGCGTTACCCGCAGGCGCAGCTGCTTTCGCGCGGGACGGTGTTCTACAGCGATTATGCCAGCCAGCAGGCCAAACGCGACGTCTCAACGCTGGGCATCGCCACCCTGCTTGGGGTGTTTCTGCTGATCGTGGCGGTGTTCCGCTCTCTGCGCCCGCTGCTGCTGAGCGTGCTCTCCATTGCCATCGGCGCGCTGGCGGGCACGGCGGTGACGCTGCTGCTCTTTGGCGAACTACACCTGATGACGCTGGTGATGAGCATGAGCATCATCGGTATTTCGGCCGACTATACGCTTTACTACCTGACCGAACGGATGGTACACGGCGCGGATCACTCCCCCTGGCAAAGCCTGGCCAAAGTGCGCAATGCGCTGCTGCTGGCGCTGCTGACGACCGTCGCCGCCTACCTGATTATGATGCTGGCCCCCTTCCCCGGGATCCGCCAGATGGCGGTATTTGCCGCGACGGGGCTGAGCGCCTCCTGCCTGACGGTGATTTTCTGGCATCCGTGGCTGTGCCGGGGTTTGCCGGTGCGCCCGGTTCCCTTTATGGTCCTGATGTTGCGCTGGCTGGCCGCCTGGCGACGCAGTAAAAAACTGTCCGTTGGTCTGCCCGTCGCGCTGGCGCTGCTCTCCGCCGTGGGAATGAGCACCCTGAAGGTGGACGACGACATCGCCCAACTGCAGGCGCTGCCGAAAGATATTCTGGCGCAGGAGAAAACCATTACCGCCCTGACCGGCCAAAGCGTCGATCAGAAATGGTTTGTGGTACATGGCGCTTCGCCCCAGCAAACGCTGGAGCGGCTGGAAGCCTTTACTCCCGCGCTGGCCGAGGCGCAAAAGGCGGGGGATCTCACCCGCTGGCGCACCCTGCCGCTGAACTCGCTGGCCCGCCAGAAAAGCGACCTTGCGCTACTGCGGGACGCCGCGCCTGCGGTGACGAACGTGCTGAAAAGCGCAGGGCTCAACGCCGTTTCCCCCAATCTGGACGCCATGCCGGTCAGCGTGGACGCGTGGCTTGAAAGTCCGGCCAGCGAGGGCTGGCGTCTGCTCTGGCTGACCCTGCCGGGGGGGGAAAGCGGCGTGCTCGTGCCGGTGGACGGTGCAAAAAACAGCGCGGCGCTCGGTGAGCTGGCCGCGCGCTATGACGGCGTCGTCTGGGTGGACCGCAAGGCCAGCTTTGACAGCCTGTTTGCCCTCTACCGCACGCTGCTGACGGGGCTACTGTTTGCGGCGCTGGCGGTGATTGCCTGCGGGGCGATGCTGCGCCTCGGCTGGCGCAAAGGGTTGATAAGCCTGGTGCCGTCCGTACTGTCGCTGAGTTGCGGCCTGGCGGTCCTGGCCGCAACGGGCCACCCGGTAAATCTGTTTTCACTGCTGGCGCTGGTACTGGTGCTCGGCATTGGCATTAACTACACGCTGTTCTTCAGCAACCCGCGCGGTACGCCGCTGACTTCGATGCTGGCGATTACCCTGGCCATGATGACCACCCTGCTGACGCTGGGCATGCTCGTCTTCAGCGCCACCCAGGCTATCAGCAGCTTTGGTATTGTGCTGGTGAGCGGTATTTTCACCGCCTTCCTGCTGGCACCGCTGGCGATGCCGGATAAGAAAGAGAGAAAACGTAAATGAACGCTGTTTATCGCGCCGTCGCGCTGGCCGCGGCGCTGCTGCTGGCAGGCTGCAGCCATTCGACCGATACCAAAGAGACGCGGCCTCAGGCCTGGCTTCAGCCTGGCACCAAAGTCACTCTGCCGCCGCCCGGCATCAGCCCGGCGGTAAGCTCCCAGCAGCTGCTGACCGGCAGCTTTAACGGGCAAACGCAGTCCCTGCTGGTGATGCTCAACGCGGATGCGCATAAGGTCACGCTGGCCGGCCTCTCTTCCGTGGGCATTCGCCTGTTCCTGGCAACGTACGACGAGAGCGGTATTCATACCGAGCAGTCGATCGTCGTGCCGCAGCTGCCGCCCGCCAGCCAGGTGCTGGCCGACGTGATGCTCAGCCACTGGCCGATTAGCGCCTGGCAGCCGCAGTTGCCGAAGGGCTGGACGTTAACGGACAATGGCGATCGGCGCGAGCTGCGCAACGCCAGCGGCAAGCTGGTGACGGAGATTGTCTACCTCCAGCGCAAAGGCAAGCGCGAGCCGATCAGCATCGAGCAACACGTATTCAAATACCACATCACCATTCAATATCTGGGTGACTGAGATGATTTATATATCCGCTGTTGGCATGGTTAACGCGCTGGGCAACTCGCCTGATGAAATTGCCGCCAACCTGGCTGCGGGCGTGGCGCCGGGCATGCACGCCCGGACCGGCTGGCTGCAGGGAATGCCCGAAGCGGTACTGGGCGGTGTGGAAGGCGAACTGCCGCTCATCCCGGACACCTTCTCTGCACACCGCACCCGCAACAACCAGCTGCTGCTGGCCGCGCTGGCGCAGATTCAGCCCACCGTTGACGAGGCCATCGCCCGCGTTGGTCGCGACCGGGTGGCCGTGGTGCTGGGAACCAGCACCTCCGGGCTGGATGAAGGCGATGAGCACGTACGTCTCATGACCGACGGCGAGACCAGCACGCGCTGGCAGTATCCGCAGCAGGAGCTGGGCGATCCGTCCCGCTTTCTCGCCAACTGGCTGCAGCTTGAAGGCCCGGCCTATACGATCTCCACCGCCTGCTCCTCCAGCGCGCGGGCGATGATCGGCGGCAAACGCCTGATCGAAGCCGGGCTGGTAGATATCGCCATTGTCGGCGGAGCAGACACCCTGAGCCGGATGCCCGTGAACGGCTTTAACAGTCTTGAATCCTTCTCCCCCACGCTCTGCGAGCCGTTTGGTCGGGACCGCCGGGGGATCACCATCGGTGAAGCGGCGGCGTTGATGGTATTAAGCCGGGAACCCGCGGACGTGGCGCTGCTCGGCACGGGCGAATCCAGCGATGCGTACCATATTTCCGCCCCGCATCCGCAGGGCGACGGGGCGATAAGGGCTATCACTCAGGCGCTCAGCGAAGCGGGCATGCAGCCGGACGACATCGGTTACATCAACCTGCACGGCACGGCCACGCCGCTCAACGATCAGATTGAATCACAGGTGGTTCACGATCTCTTCGGGGAAAGCGTGCCGTGCAGTTCAACCAAACACCTTACCGGCCACACGCTGGGCGCTGCCGGCATTACCGAAGCGGCTTTGAGCTGGCTTATCCTGACGCGCGATCTGCCCTTGCCGCCGCAGGATTTTTCCCGCTACGCTCCGGACGAGACGCTGGCGCCGTGCGGCCTGCTGCACCAGCGCACCGCCCTGAAAAAGCCGGTGATTTTGTCTAACTCGTTCGCGTTTGGCGGCAATAACGCCAGCATTCTGCTGGGGAGAACGTCATGAGCTATCTATCACCCGAAGCCTATTTGCCGCACGATGCGCCCATGATGCTGCTGGGGTCCGTTGAAAATGTGACGGATGACATGGCGGTCTGCCGCGTAGCGGTTGACAGGCAAAGCGTGCTGGCGCCGTTTCTCAATGCCGATGGCGACCTGCCGGGCTGGTACGCGCTCGAGCTAATGGCGCAGACCGTTGGCGTCTGGTCGGGCTGGCATCGTCAGCAGCAGGGGCAGGAACATATCGCGCTGGGCATGGTGCTCGGCGCGCGCGAGCTGGTCTGCGCCAGCGGGCGTTTCGCCAAAGGCTTAACGCTGGACATTACCGTTAAGCTGCTGATGCAGGACGAACGCTTCGGCAGTTTTGAATGCACGATTTGCGCAGGTGAAGAGACGCTGGCCACGGGCCGGGTCAATACCTTCCAGCCGACTGCAGAAGAATTAACATCGCTTTTTAATCAGGGATCCCACGCATGAGTCGTTCCGTACTGGTCACAGGGGCCAGCAAAGGCATTGGTCGCGCCATCGCCCGCCAGCTTGCCGCTGACGGGTTCACCGTCGGCGTGCATTACCATCGTGATGCCGCAGGCGCGCAGGAGACGCTGGACGCCATCACGCAGGCGGGCGGCAGCGGCCGTTTACTCTCGTTTGACGTTGGCAACCGCGAGCAGTGCCGTGAAGTGCTTGAGCAGGAAATTGATGCCCATGGCGCATGGTATGGCGTGATCAGCAACGCCGGAATTACCCGCGATGGCGCTTTTCCGGCACTGAGTGAAGACGACTGGGACAGCGTGATCCACACCAATCTCGACAGTTTTTATAACGTCATACACCCCTGCATTATGCCCATGATCGGCACCCGTCAGGGCGGGCGCATTATTACCTTATCCTCCGTCTCCGGCGTGATGGGCAACCGCGGCCAGGTGAACTACAGCGCGGCCAAAGCGGGCATTATCGGCGCCACCAAAGCGCTGGCGATCGAGCTGGCAAAACGCAAAATCACCGTGAACTGCATTGCGCCAGGGCTGATTGATACCGGCATGATTGAAATGGAGGAGGCCGCGCTGAAGGAAGCGATGTCCATCATCCCAATGAAACGCATGGGCCAGGCAGAGGAGGTCGCCGGGCTGGCAAGCTATCTGATGTCGGATATCGCGGGCTACGTCACCCGCCAGGTCATTTCGATTAACGGAGGAATGCTATGACGCGTCGCGTGGTGATTACGGGCATGGGCGGCGTCACCGCCTTTGGCGAGAACTGGCAGTCCGTTTCCAGCCGACTGCTGGCGTATGAAAACGCCGTGCGTAAAATGCCGGAATGGCAGGTTTATGATGGCCTGCACACCCTGCTGGGCGCGCCGATCGACGATTTCGCGCTGCCGGAACACTATACCCGCAAGCGTATTCGCGCCATGGGCCGCGTGTCGCTGATGTCTACCCGCGCCACAGAGCTGGCGCTGGAGCAGGCGGGGCTGATTGGCGAAGCGGTGCTTACCAACGGGCAAACCGGCATCGCCTACGGTTCTTCGACAGGCAGCACCGGCCCGGTCAGCGAATTCGCGACCATGCTTACCGAAAAGCACACCAATAACATCACCGGGACAACCTACGTCCAGATGATGCCGCACACCACCGCGGTGAATACCGGCCTGTTCTTTGGACTACGTGGCCGCGTGATCCCAACGTCGAGCGCCTGTACCTCCGGCAGCCAGGCGATTGGCTACGCCTGGGAGGCAATTCGCCACGGGTATCAGACCGTGATGGTCGCGGGGGGCGCGGAAGAGCTTTGTCCGTCTGAAGCGGCGGTGTTTGACACGCTGTTTGCCACCAGCCAGCGCAACGACGAACCCAAAACCACCCCCTCGCCGTTCGATACGCAGCGCGATGGTCTGGTGATTGGGGAAGGCGCAGGCACCCTGATTCTGGAGGAGCTTGAGCACGCCAGAGCGCGCGGGGCCACCATCTACGGTGAGATCGTGGGCTTTGCCACCAACTGTGACGCGGCCCATATCACCCAGCCGCAGCGTGACACCATGCAGATTTGCATGGAGCAGTCGCTGGCGATGGCGGGGTTAAGCGCCCGGGATATGGGGTATATCTCCGCGCACGGTACCGCCACCGACCGCGGCGATATCGCCGAAAGCCAGGCCACGGCCGCCATCTACGGTGACAGCGTGCCGGTTTCCTCGCTGAAGAGCTATTTTGGCCACACGCTGGGGGCCTGCGGCGCGCTGGAAACGTGGATGAGCCTGCAGATGATGCGCGAAGGCTGGTTTGCCCCGACGCTCAATTTAACGCAGCCGGATGAGCAATGCGGGGCTTTAGATTATATTATGGGAGAAGCCCGTCAGATTGACTGCGAGTATCTGCAGAGCAATAACTTCGCGTTTGGCGGCATCAATACCTCGATTATCATTAAACGCTGGGCGTAACTATGTACCGGTTTGTACTGGGAAAAATTTCCACCCTTTGCGCGGACCCGCTGGCGTCAACGCTTGCAGATAAGGCACCTCAGGGTGCACGACAGGCCTCCTGGCTGGCTGGCCGGACGCTGCTCGCCAGAACATTATCCCCTCACCCGCTCCCCGACATCATTTACGGCGAGCAGGGGAAGCCGGCATTTGCGAAGGGGGATCCGCTGTGGTTCAACCTGAGCCATAGCGGTGATGATATCGCCCTGCTGATGAGCGATGAAGGCGAAGTGGGCTGCGATATCGAAGTGATTCGCCCCCGCAAGAACTGGCAGGCGCTGGCCAACGCCGTTTTCAGCCTGACAGAGCATGACGAGCTGGAGCGTGAAGCGCCCGAGGAACAGCTTTCTGCCTTCTGGCGTATCTGGACGCGCAAAGAAGCGATTGTGAAACAGCGCGGCGGCAGCGCCTGGCAGATTGTCAGCATCGACAGCACGGCGCAGTCGCACTCGGTCAGCCAGCTGCAGCTCGGTTCTCTGAGCCTTGCCGTCTGTACCTCGACCCCTTACACCCTGACCACCGAGTCGATTATTCACGTCGGGGCAGGAAAATCACCAGTACACCCAGCATAATCAACGCGACGCCCAGCAGCCCATGCCAGGAGAAGTGCTCCCCCCAGCCGGGCAGCAGGATTGCCGCGCCCCACACCAGGATATAGCTGAGGCTCAGCAAGGCATACGCTTTGCTGAGCGCCATGCGATGCAGCGCCAGATACCAGCAGCCCATGGAGGCAACGTATCCCGTTAACCCCAGCACCAGCGCGCCCGTGCCGGACGAAACGTGCCACAGCGCGGAGATAAACATCAGAAAATCGCTGACCGGCGGCAGAGCCTGCATGGCATCGCGCAGCAACAGCTGTGCGGCGCTGACTAACAGTACGCTGCATAACGCCCAGAACGCGCCTTTCACAGGCTTCCTCCCAGCACGATAATCCCCATGATAATGAACCCGACCCCCAGCCAGTGGTGCACAGCAACGTGCTCGCGCCAGAAGACCTTCGCCGCCAGCGTCACCCAGACAAAATTGAGGCTCAGCATAGGGTAAGCTACGCCGACGGGCAGGCTCTGCAGCACCACCAGCCAGACCAGCATTCCGCAGCCCAGCGCCAGCATCGCCAGGCCAAGCCACCGCATGATGTGCGCGCCACGCCGTCCGCCTTTCGCCGGACGGGTAGCCTGTTTCTGGCACAGCTGTCCCGCGCAGCTCAGCAGGCTTGCCAGTATGAGCCAGGTCCAGGTCATCACTTCGGCAGATACTCCAGCAGGGCCAGACGCCCCTGGATATAGAGATTGTCCGGCTGCGGTAAATTCGCCTCTGCAATATCGTCACGTTTAGACAGCAGCATCACCAGCGACACGCTTCCCTGCTTACGATGCGTTGCCAGCCACTGCGCGAAGTCGTCTTCACTGACAAAGCGATCTTTCGCATCGGGATAATCCAGCCCGTAGCGCAGCTCGCCGCTCTGAGCAAACAGCGTGATGTCACTGCGCTTCAGCTCCCACGCCAGGCCCGCGGCCACGCCAACGTTATTGGTCAGCACAAAGCGGCTGCCCTGAAGCGGCTCGCGCACGGTATCCACCAGCGACTGCGGCTGTTTGGAATCCACCACCAGGTTCGGAATGGCAAAACCAATCAACAACGCCAGACCCGCAGGACACAGCGCCGCCAGCCACCAGCGCCGCTGGCTCTGCCGCAGCGTAAACCAGCCTACCGCGCCCCAGATGAGGAACGCCACCACCGCGCAGAAGACTTTATACAGTTCGACCGACGTCCAGACCGGATGCTTAGCCAGCCCCCACGGCGAGACCGCCAGCGCCGCCACCACGCCGATAGCGCCAAACGCCAGGTTAATGCCGCCGTTAATGCGCAACGCTCTGGCCCCTTTTTCCGCCGCGAGGCAGGCATAGCGTGCCATCAGGATAGCCAGCGGGGCAAAACAGGGCAGGATATAGGTCGGCAGCTTGCCTTTAGCGATGCTGAAAAACAGCAGCGGCATCACCACCCACCCCAGCAGGTAGAACCCGCCGCCCGCGTTTTGTCTGTCATTCCAGCCAAGACGCAGCGCGCCTGGCAGCAGCGCCAGCCACGGCAGGCTGCCCGCGAGCAGGAACGGCAGGTAATACCAGAACGGAGCTTTATGCTGCGCGTCGCTCTGGGCAAAACGCTGAATATGCTCAACCCAGAAGAAGTAGCGCCAGAAATCAGGCTCGCGGTGCGCAATGGCCAGCCCCCACGGCAGAACAATCAGCACGCAGCTCAGGACCGCGAGCCAGCCAAAAATCAGCACCTCTTTCCAGCGCTTTTGGGCAATCACCCACGGCAGCACGCCGATCACCGGTACCGCCAGCGCCAGGAAGCCTTTGGTCATCACCCCCATCCCGCAGGCCAGCCCAAGCAGCACATAGCCGCCCGCTTTTCCGGCCACGGTGCGTGCCTGTGAGGCGAGCCAGAAGCTGCACATCGCCGCCACCAGCCACAGGGTGACGATGGGGTCCAGCACCGCATAGGTGCCGATGCCATACACCAGGAACAGGGTCAGGAAGATCAGGCCGGAGAAAATGGCCGTACGCTTATCCCGCCAGAGACGCCAGGCCATCCAGATCACCAGCAGCGCCGCGAGCCCGGTGGAGAAGATCGACCCGGCGCGTACGGCAAAGTTCGTGTGCCCGAACAGCCATTGTCCGATAGTGTTGATCCAGTAGCCGGCAATCGGCTTTTCAAAGTAGCGCAGCCCGAGGAAATGCGGGACAACCCAGTCACCCGATGCCAGCATTTCGCGGCTGATTTCCGCATAGCGCGTTTCATCAGGCTGCCACAGCAGGCGAATATCGACCGGAATGAAGTAATAAACGATAAACAGTGCGAAAAGCGCTACGCCATAACGGGCTGTTTTCATGGGACCGGACTCACGGTTTGTTGATAGCCAAGCCAGCCTTCCCGGCCAGCCAGTTCATTACGGACGACTTTACCCACGGGCAGAGTGCTGAGGTCGTCCGGCAGCAGCTCGCTCATCGGACAGAACGCAATGCCTTCCTGAGCGGCCATCGTCAGCAGTTCATCGAAATCATGCTGCCAGGCAATCCCTTCCACTTCGGCATGGATGGTATAGACCGGCGTTCCGGCGTCACGATGGATGCGGTCCAGAATGTAGCGATTAAATGCTTCCGCCTTCACCTCGCGCCCCACCACTTCATCCCACGTAGGAAGCGTGACCGGAATCTGCACCGTACCGTAGCGATTTTCGCCCAACAGCGGCAAAAACGGCCCGGTTCCACGACAGTCGCTATTGTAGCGAAACGCGAAATGCTCTTTGGCTTTGACCACCCGCTGGTCGGCACGCCATCCCGCCACGGCGGAGCAGCGCACGGGCTGACCGATGATGGCCTCAAGCTCCAGCATTCCACGCTCGACCTCACGGGACAGGCGCGGGATATCCCAGACGCCCGCCCACGCCTGCCAGGCGTGATGATCCCAGGCATGCAGGCCGACCTCGTGTTGCTGCGCCGCCGCGCGGATAACCGCTTCATTACCCGCGCCGATGCGTCTGCCGGGCCAGGCGGTGCCGGCCAGCAAAATATCCCAGCCGTAGAGGGATGCCGCGCGCGAGCGCAGCATTTTGAACAGAAATGCCGGTTTAACCAGACGCCATAAATGGCGTCCCATGTTGTCAGGCCCCACGCTGAAGAAAATGCTGGCACGCACGCCGTGCCTGCTCAGCAGTTCCAGCAGTCTGGGCACGCCGTCACGCGTTCCCCTGAAGGTGTCGACATCAATGCGTAAACCGACTTTTTTCATGAGGCCTGTTCCGATAGCTCCACGGTGCGCAGGAAGAAGTCGAGCGTTTCATCAATGGTCTGCTCCATCTTCACCGTCGGCGTCCAGTTCAGGCAGCGCTTCGCGTTGCGGATGCTTGGCTTACGGTGCTCGACGTCCTGGTAGCCCTTACCGTAGTAGCTGCTGCTTTCCACTTCGCGGAAACCGGCAAACGGCGGGAAGCGATCGCGCAGCGGGTGGCGCTCAAAGCTGGCCAGCAGCATCTCTGCCAGCTCGCGAATGCTCGCCTCGTTTTCCGGGTTACCGATGTTAATGATCTCACCGTTGCAGCGGTTATCTTTGTTCTCAATGATGCGGAACAGGGCTTCGATACCGTCGCTGATGTCCGTAAAGCAGCGTTTCTGGCTCCCACCTTCAATCAGCTTGATAGGCGAGCCTTCGACCAGGTTCAGGATCAGCTGAGTGATCGCGCGGGAGCTGCCGATTCGCGCCGCGTTCAGGTTATCCAGACGCGGACCCATCCAGTTAAACGGACGGAACAGGGTAAAGCGCAGACCCTCTTTCTCGCCGTAGGCCCAAATTACGCGGTCCAGCAGCTGCTTGGAGACAGAGTAGATCCAGCGCTGCTTGTTGATCGGCCCGACCACCAGGCTGGAGGCATCCTCATCGAAGTTTTTGTCGGTACACATGCCGTACACTTCAGAGGTGGACGGGAAGATGATGCGCTTGTCGTATTTCACGCAGTCGCGGATGATCTTCAGGTTCTCTTCGAAATCCAGCTCGAACACGCGCAGCGGGTTACGGGTGTACTCGATTGGCGTGGCGATGGCGACCAGCGGCAGCACCACGTCGCATTTTTTAATGTGATATTCGATCCACTCGGAGTGAATGCTGATATCCCCTTCCACAAAGTGGAAGCGCGGGTTGTTGAGGAAACGGCTGATGGCGTCAGAGCCGATATCCAGACCGTAAATCTCGTAGTTATCGTCTTTGAGCAGACGTTCGGTCAGGTGGTTCCCGATAAAGCCGTTCACGCCGAGGATCAGCACGCGCGTGCGGCGCTTGATGGCAACCACCGGCGCGCTGGTGATCAGCGCCCCGGCTACCAGACCCAGAGACTGCGCCAGCTGCGTGCCCTGAACGTACAGGCCGTTGTCGGTCTGCCCGGTGACAATCTCCAGCGCCTGCTCGCCGCAGCTCACAATCAGCGGGGAGACGGAGACGACGGTGCCCGGCTTAGCGGCCGGGATATCGTCACGCACGCGGGATTTCCAGACGATAAATTTGCTTACGCCCGCAAAGCTGTATGCGCCCGGCCACGGGTCGGTCACGGCGCGCACCAGGTTGTGCAGCTGGCGGGCGGGTTTATTCCAGTCCAGGCGACCATCTTCCGGCGCGCGGCGGCCAAAGCAGCTGGCCTTGCTTTCGTCCTGCTCGGTCTCCCTGAAGGTGCCGTTGAGGATGGCTGGCAGCGCGTCACGCAGCAGACTTTGCGCCGCGGTGCAGAGTTTATGATGCAGCTCAAGCGCGGTTTCATCCGCGTCGATTGCCACGCGCTGCTGGGCGACGATGGCCCCGGCATCTGCGCGGCGCACCATGCGGTGCAGCGTCACGCCCGTTTCCGTTTCGCCGTTGACCAGCACCCAGTTCAGCGGCGCGCGGCCACGGTAGGCGGGCAGCAGAGAGCCGTGAAGGTTAAACGCCCCTTTTGCGGCCAGGCCTAAGATCTCGTCGCAGATCAGGTTGCGATAGTAGAACGAGAAGATGACATCAGGTGCGAGCGCGCGGATGCGATCCACCCACAGCGGGTGGTTGACGTCGTCCGGAGCATACACCGGAATACCGCGCTCGGCGGCGATACGCGCCACGGAGCCGAAGAAGTGATTCTCTCCCGCCGCGTCCGGATGGGTAAAGATTGCAGCAATGTCATAGCCCGCTTCCAGCAGGGCCAGCGTGCCCGCGCACCCCATATCTTGATAGGCAAATACAACGGCTTTCATGGGTGGTTTTCCTCTTGAGATGCTTTGTGTTCCTGACGGACAACACGTTGAATAAAGTAGCGCGGACGTGCGCGAACATCGTTATAGATACGGCCTATGTATTCACCGAGCAGGCCCATTCCGACGAACTGGGCGCCGATGAACATAAACAGCACGGCAAAAAGCATGAAGACCCCTTCCGCCGCCCACTGCGGGCCAAAGACCAGCCTCAGCACCACCAGCAGGACGGACAGCGTAAAGCCGGCCAGGGCGATGATGCTGCCGAACACGCTCAGCAGGCGCAGCGGCGTGGTGGTCAGGCAGGTGACGAGGTCGTACATCAGGTTGATGAGACGCATAAAGCTGTACTTCGATTCCCCGTGCTCGCGCTCGGCGTGCAGGACCGGAATTTCCGTTGCCTTGCGGGCAAAGGTGTTGGCGAGGATCGGAATAAAGGTGCTGCGCTCATGGCAGTGCAGCATGGCGTCGACAATATGGCGGCGGTAGGCGCGCAGCATGCAGCCGTAATCGCCCATTGCTTTACCGGTTGTGCGCTGAATAAGGCGGTTGATGGTGCGTGACGCCAGCTTGCGGAACAGGCTGTCCTGGCGGTTCTGACGCACCGTGCCGACCACGTCATAGCCTTCATCGGCTTTCGCCACCAGGCGCGGGATCTCCTCCGGCGGGTTTTGCAGATCCGCGTCCAGGGTGATAATCAGATCGCCCGTAACGTGGCTGAACCCGGCCATAATGGCGGAGTGCTGGCCATAGTTACGGTTGAGCAGCACGGCGACAATATGGCTGCCTTCGGCCTGGGCGGCTTCGGTCAGCATCAGCGCGGAATCATCACTGCTGCCGTCGTCCACCAGCAGAATTTCATAGGCTTTACCCAGCGTATCGCAGGCGGCCGTGGTGCGGCGGATCAGCTCGGGCAGGCTCTCCTGCTCGTTATAAACTGGGATGACCACAGAAACTTTTTGTACAGGCGGTGCGCTGAACATATCAATGTCCTGCAAGCTGATGGAGCGCGGTAATGACGCGGGTTGTGTCGTCATGAGTCATGTCCGGGAAAAGAGGGAGAGAACAAATACGCGCGCTGTTCCATTCCGAATTCGGAAGCGATACATCAGGAAAACGCTCGCGGTAGTATTTTTGAGTGTGTGCCGCGCGGAAATGAAGGCCGGTGCCGATGCCTTGCTCCTTCAGCGCCGCCATCAGGTTGTCGCGTGAGATCCCGCAGCGCGCTTCATCAACGCGAATAATAAACAGGTGCCAGGCGTGAACGTGTGGCCATGACGGAATGCTCAGCGGCTGGAACGGCGTATCGGCAAGCTCGCGCAGGTAGCGTTGCGCGATTGCCTCGCGGCGTAGGTTGGCCTCTTTCAGCTTACCCAGCTGTACCAGCGCCAGCGCGGCGTTGATATCTGCGAGGTTGTACTTAAAGCCCGGGGAGATCACTTCGGCCTGCGGCGCGCGGCCGTGCGTCTGGCGGTCATAGGCATCCACGCCCAGGCCGTGGAATTTAAGGCTGCGGATCCGCGCGGCAAGCCGGGCGTTATCCGTGACGACTAAACCACCTTCCGCGCAGGTCATGTTTTTGATGGCGTGGAAGGAAAAAATCGCCGTGCCTTTCCAGCCCACGTGACGGTTCTTGTAGTACGTTCCGGCGGCATGGGCCGCGTCTTCAATCACCGGAATACCGTGACGCTCACCGACCGCATGAATGGCGTCGATATCACACGGCGCGCCGGCGTAATGCACGGGAATAATCGCTTTGGTACGCGGGGTAATGGCGGCTTCAACCGCTTCCGGCGTCACCATCAATGTCTCTTTGTCCACATCGATCATGACCGGCGTGGCGCCCAGCAGCACGATCATATTCAGCGTGGAGACCCAGGTTTGGGAGGGGGTAATGACCTCATCGCCCGGACCAATATCCAGCGCCATCAGCGTGACGTGCATGCCCGCCGTCGCCGAGCTGACGGCAATCGCGTGCTGGTTCCCCGTCAGCTGACAAAATGCCGCTTCAAGTTCCTGATTTTTAGGCCCGGTGGTGATCCAGCCGGAGGTTAAAACCTCCTGCAACGCCGCTAATTCCTCACTACCCATCGACGGGCGGGAAAAAGGCAAAAAATCACTCATCATTAATTTCCTTGCAATAAGAATGGCACGCGCTTGATATTAACCAATTACTTTTTCGTTTATTTCAACGAACCATAAACTCATATCAAGGTATCGTTCATTTCTTAGGGAAAAATTAAGATGCGTAATTAAGATGTGACTAAATCAATATTAATTCTGTCTCTTATACACATCTGACGCTGCCGACGACGGA